>JBCDGT010000121.1:0-7671 GCA_038750915.1 Bacteroidota bacterium | reverse complement strand
CCGCCTTTGCTAACATATCTGTCGAAAGGTCGATACCGGTAATCTCTGCTTCTGGATACTTTTTGGCTAACCGTAATAAGTTGTGGCCCGTACCACAGCCAACTTCTAGTATTTGCAAGGGCTCGGTAGGTCGAAAGGGTAAACTGGCCAGTAAATGTTTGCGCCCGAAGAGGAAGCTCCAGCGAGTTAGGTCATAAATACGTGATTGAAATTGGTAATACTGGCTTAGCGGATGGTCTTTAATGGTTGGCACCAAAAAACGGGGTGCCACGATTGCTCGTAGCACCCCAGAAATGAGACATACGCTATACACTCACTAGCAAAAAAGTCTTGATGATATTATTTCTTTTTACGGGATATAACCGGCGTTACCGCTGGTCCGGTATTAAGGTTGGCACCCTCGGTCATCATTACGGGCATATCTCCACCACCAGTGACAATCACTTTCGCGTTCGTGGACTGGGCTAGTTGGAGGAAGGCCTCGATGGATTTGAACCGGAGAATTTCTTCGGTTAGGCCTTCGGCAATGATTAGCTGAGCGTCTCGGGTACCTTCGGCCTGAATTCGCTGCTGCTCGGCTTGCTGCTTGGTCTGCTGGAGAATGAATTCCATGCGGAGCGCCTGCTGTTCAGCTTCCAGTTTTTCTTCGATGGCACGGGCTAAGTTTTGCGGCAACTGGATGGACTTGACGAGGACAGTTTCGATGTTTACTCCACGGCCCTCGAGGTTTTTAGCCATCTGTTCTTGGATGGCTCCTTCGATAATTGCCCGTTGGCCGGTGTGCATATCTTTAGCGAAATAGCGGGCGGAGACATCAGCCACGGCCGAACGGAAGACGGGAAGAATCAGGCTGCGCTCGTAATTGGAACCGATTTGGCGAAGCACGTCGGGCGCTTTACGAGAGTCGAGACTATAAAGAATGGAAATTTCGGCGCGGATATTAAGCCCTTCCTTCGTAGGCAGATTGAGGCCAACTTCCATATTCTCGGTTTGGGTACTTACTTTCTCTACTGCGGTAATGAAGGGATTGAAGAAAGTTACGCCTTGGTCGATGGGCTTTTCGCGGTACTTCCCGAGGGTACGTTTTACGCCAACCTGGCCTTCGCGTACAATGGTGCAACTGGGGAGGATGAGGGTGGCGGCAAGTAGAAGGAGCACGCCATTAATCAGGTTACGCATAACAATTTAGTTTTATTTGGTTAGGGGAAAAGGGAGTAGGCTTAGAAATTGCAAAGGCCGGAGAACATGGTGGCCGCGGGGGCAAAGCCAGCTCTAGCACTTGCGGAAAGGTCTTGACAGCCGTTCATGTAATTGTGCATAAGAATATAGCCCAAGCCGCGGTTGTACTTCAGTTCGGGCCACTTGACGGTAGAATTCAGTTCTGCGTCCGTATAAAGGTTGATGGCTGCCGGATAGTCGTGGTTGAGCATGGCCAGATTAGCCTCCAGCATCTTTCTTACGGTAGGGTTGTAATCTCGTGGTAGTTCTTCGAGGCTACGTTGGGAAGCAAGAATATCGTGGTCCAACTTTTGCTGCAACATTTTTACCGCCAAGGCGGTATCCGGAGCCTCAGTAATGTGTACATACTGGTAGGTAAAGTAGGATTGACTGGTATTTACTTCTCCGGGGAGATTTACTTCTCCGGTAAAGCCATAATGCTCAGCGTACCAATCCTGAGGGTAAAGAGCGAGGAAGGGGAGGAGCGCATTATGACCTTTGGCAAGGAATAAGGCCGTCGCTTCCGGATTTTGCCGTGCGGCGAGTAACTCATCCCGCTTTGCTTCGAGCTCCCGGCCTAAGCGATAGTATAGCGCGGCGCGGGCCGTGAGAGCGGGTACCCAATTTGGCTGAAAAGCAAGGGCGCTGTTGTAGGTCATTAAGGCAACTTCAAACTGCCCGGTGAGTTGTTGGCGGTGGGCTCGGTTTAGTTCTGCAACCGGAAGATTGCCATAACTGGTGATGCCTGAGGATGGCATGAGTGGTAATTCGCTTACCTGGCCAACAACCCAAGAGGAACTGAGCACCAGCAGAAAACTGAGTAGTAGGTTTGGGAAGTAGCGCATGATAGTAACGTTTGCAAGAAGAACTACTATTGATAATAATAGTTTTACTATCACTAAGAAATGTTTTGCTTTTACATTTCTATGACCTTAACAAAACTTTTACGTGCTATTGCTGACTATTGTCGAATTTTAGTTGGGGAATACCCCCATATCCACAATGAGAGGTTAAGGAGGCGTTAAAAACCTAAGGTGATTTTCCAGGGCTAAGCGTTGGTGGTGTCTATCCTGTATACCGCGAGGGTGCAACGCCCTTCGCTGCTTATCTTTGCGCCCCCGATGCACAAACGAGCGATCTACTCTTTCTTGGCTCTTTTTACCTTACTCGGCACCTGCGGCCGCGCCCAAGCCCAGGTGTTGCCACAAGACAGCGTGGCCAAGGAAGTCGTCAATATTGATCGGGCTGATGAACTGCGGATGTTCAATAAGGGGCAAACCCAGTTGCTGGTAGGCAACGTAGAATTGAGCCAAGACAGCATTTTTATGTACGGGGATAGCGTAGTGCTCGTGGAAAGCGTGCAGGTGAATGCCTACGACAACGTCACGATTCAGCAAGGGGATAGCTTGTCCGCTTTTTCGAACGAGCTGGATTACAACGCTGAGACTTTACTGGCGGATCTAACGGGAGACGTGGTGTTGCAGCGGAGTGATATGGAACTCTACACCCAGCGGCTGGAATATAATTTAGCTACAAAACTAGCCACCTACCATACCGGTGGACGCATCGTAACGGACAGTACCGAGTTGAGGAGTACGCACGGCTATTATTACGCTGACGAACAAAAAGTGTATTTCCGAGACAGTGTGGTGGTGATCGACGATCGTTTCGAAATGCGGGCGGATACCCTGCTGTACGACCTAAATGAAGATCGAGTTTATTTTCTCGGCCCTACGGTAATTCGTACTGATACCCATCGTATTTACTGCGAATCAGGGTATTACGACGTACAGCTTGACGAGGCGATTTTCAGCCAGAACGCCCAGTATAAAAGCGGGGAGCGCTTAGCGGCCGCAGATTCGATCAAGTATTTTGGCGGCGGCCAGGAAGTCTATATTCTGGAGGGTAATGCTTTCGTTGCCGAAGGAGAATTTCAGCGAGCCGAGGCGGAAAGAATCAATTACTTCCGGAGGGAAGATCGCTACTTACTGGAGGGCGACGCCTTCGTACGGGATTCGATACAAACGGTCACGGGCGATACGATCAACTATGATACCAAAACGGCGACCTACTCCGTCAGTGGTGGCCGCCCCCGAGTATCGGCACCACCGATGATTATTCTGGCCGACCGCCTTGATGCGGACCCGGAGACGGGACTGAACGTCGCTTCCGGTGCGGTGGTATGGCAGGACACCTCCGCCAATCTTACCATCACGGCGGCTACCGCGCGTTACAACGAAAACACGGGGTACTTGCAAGCCAGCGGCGGTGCGGGGCCTACTGCTCCCGATCAACCGGCCGATTTTAATAATCGCCCGTTGCTCACCTCTATCTTGGATGGGGATACGCTCTGGATGGCGGCGGATACCTTGGTCTCGGTGCGTACTGACTTAATTGATACCACCTTTACGACCCGGATAATCGGTGTAGATTCCACCATGGTGGGAGACTCTTTAGTTCTTTCCGAGCAGACCCAAACGGATACGCTACTATCACCAGATACGATTAGATATTTAGCCGCCCACCACGACGTGCGCATTCTGAAATCAGACCTACAGGCGGTATGTGACTCTTTGGGTTTTAATACGATCGACTCGGTCCTTACCCTTTATCAAAATCCTATTCTGTGGCAGGATACGAGCCAGCTTATCGGCGATACGATCAATATTTATTTTCAGGGGGAGTCTTTGGATAAGGTCCGGTTAAAACGGAATGCGATGGTGCTCACTACGCCCGATTTTAAATATTTCAACCAAGTAAAGGGGAAGCAGATCGAAGCCTTTTTTGATAGTACCAGCCTGGAGCGAACGGAAGTTACGGGAAACGCCGAGGCAGTCTATTATATACTAGATAAAGATGGCCTTTACGTAGGCGTCAATAAAACGGCCTGTAGCGCCATGGTGCTCCGTTTCCGAAATGGAGCCGTTAGAAAAATACGCTTCCTCAGCGCGCCGAGTGGTAAGATGGACCCGATGAAAGCGGTGGATCACCAAGCTTTCCGTTTAGAAGGATTTCGCTGGGAATACGATCGTAAACCTGAAACCATTGAGGATTTGTTTAGCGGCAGGAGGCAAAGACAATTACCAATTTTGGAAAAAGAAGAAGAGAGGGATATTTACGATACTGGTCCGGATAGCCAGGGAGACGAGGAATAAGCTCTTGAAAACTACTCTAGAACAAGCCCTTAAGCCCAAATTACTTGACATTTTACGCCTCATACTTTCTCCAACGTAGGTGGTTGGAGAGATTGGCTTCGCAGAACTTTCGGGCACACTTCGCGGCTGCCTGCGGCGGTTAGAGAGGAAAAAAGCAAAATGTCTTGTAGCATGGTTTAAGTCACCGATCCATTATTTTTGCCCTTATGTACCGTCTATTTCTGCTTTGTTCCATTCTATTGACCTCTTCCTTGCTACTAAGCCAGTCAGCCGAATTAACGGCAGCAAGAAATGCACTAACCGCCGGTGAAGGGCAAGTCGTGGCATTTGATAGCTTGCTGAACAGCGGACAGCCGAGTGCGGAGCTGTACCAAGCACTGGGAAATGCCCATTTTGAGGAAGGGAATTTTGCCAAGGCTATTCTTAATTACGAACGTGGCTTACGGCTGCAACCAGGAAACAAAGCCCTAAAGAACAACCTAAAATACGTACGAGCAGAAGCAGGAATCAACCGGTTGGAGCTAAAAGGCTTCTTCCTAGTAAGGTGGTGGCGAGCAGTAGGAGCGAGCCTGGGAGCTGGTGCCTGCTTCTGGTTAGCTATGGTGAGCTGGTGGTTGGCCGTTATTGGGGCTATGATCTGGTTTTTACGTCGGAAAAGAATGGAAGAAAAACAACGCTTCGCTTTGTTGCCGCTGGCGGGTATACTTTTAGGATTAGCGGTGCTCTTTTTTAGCTTAGGTAATAGCCGGAACAACCTGCTTTCTAATGATCGGGAGGCTATACTATTGTCAGATAATACGGACCTTCGCGTTGCACCCGGGCCCGATGCTACCCTGGAAGAAAGCCTTAACCAGGGCCTGAAGCTGCGTATTCTTGATGAGTTTGATGGTTACGTAAAGGTTGCTCTGGATGACGGAAAGCAGGGCTGGGTGCCGATTGGTGCGGTGGAGCGGATTTAAGTATTCTTGTAGTCTGGTGGTCTGGTAGTACCCGCATGCCGTTCGCGTGGCCTTGCCACTGCTCACCTTTTTTCGAAAAGAGATTGATACTTGTAAGCCCCAATAAACTTGTTTGCCACAAGACCACAAGACCACTTTCTAGCCGATTACGACCGTTCCTTGTATTAAAAACACCGTTCTCTGTACGTGCGGTAGCGCAAAATGAAGAAACATTTGATACTTTGTCCTATATTTGACGGCGTATTTACCATCCCTACAGAAAGCTACTCCCATGAAATTTTTTGCTGTCAGCGGCTTCTTGCTGCTGAGTACGCTGTCTTTACTTGCGCAAACAAACAACTTACAGACTTATCACGCGCTCTCCGCCCGAGTATTGGCTATTGACCATAACTCGGCCAATGAAGAATTTTCTGGATTGTCCCAAACTTTTGGATTAGAATTGGGGTATCGCCGGCAATTAGGAAAATATTTCGGGGTAAGTGTGCCACTGAAATTAGGGGTGATTGACGTGGGGGAATTGGATAATCTCTCCATTGTGGGTGTCGAGGTATTACCGCAGCTTTATCCTTTCGGGACGGACGGGAAGATTTCCCCTTACTTACATACCGGTTATTGAGTAGTGTCCGAAGGTTTCGATGATGCCAACCATCAGGTTCCCATTGGGGTGGGGGTTAACTTCAAGCTAGGGGACAATTCCTGGTTTGGGGTACAAGGAGAGTATCGGATGTCTGATCAGAGGAACCGGGACAATATCATGCTGGGTTTAGGATACATTTATCGCATCAGCAGCATTGATACGGATAAAGATGGCCTCGTTAATCGCCAGGATAACTGCCCAACGGTAGCCGGGCCGGTAGCTACTGGTGGCTGCCCGGATACAGATTTGGACGGGGTGATTGATGCCGAAGATAACTGCCCTACTGAAGCTGGTTTAGCCGCGCTGGGTGGCTGCCCGGACAATGATGCGGACGGTATTACCAATACGGACGATAAATGTCCTAATGCTGCTGGACCTGCGGCGACAATGGGCTGCCCTGATTCCGACGCAGATGGGGTAGTAGACGTAGAGGACGAATGCCCGGAAATAGCTGGTTTGGAAAACCTAAAGGGGTGCCCGGATGCCGATGGAGATGGTGTTCCGGACACTAAAGATAAATGTCCTCAAATAGCGGGAGCTCTCCGCCTCCAGGGCTGCCCGGATGCTGACGGTGACGGGGTTCCCGATGACATCGATGAATGCCCCAATTCCGCGGGTAACCTCACTACGGGCTGCCCGGATCGCGATGCCGACGGCTTTGCCGATAAGGACGATCAGTGCCCTGATCAAGCAGGCACCTTCAAAGGCTGTCCGGATTCCGATGGTGATGGCTTGTCGGACAACGTTGATGATTGCCCCCAAGTAACCGGCCCGGCAAGTAACCGCGGTTGCCCCATTGGTAAAATTAAAAAAGAGGTGAGAGAGCGGTTGGATTATGCTGCCCGGGCTGTTCAATTTGAAACCGGCTCCGCCAAACTCAAAGAGGTTAGTTACGTCACCCTCTCGGAAGTAGCGGGTATTATGCGGCAGTATCCAGATTATAATCTGACGATTAGTGGGCACACCGATAATGTGGGTAACGACGTCCGCAACCTTAGCTTAAGCGAAGAGCGGGCACGCGTCTGTGCCAACTTCATCATCGCCACGGGTATTGCGCCCCGCCGCGTGAGTAGCCTTGGCTACGGAGAAAGTAGGCCTAAGGAAAGCAACGATACGGCGGAAGGCCGGCGGTTGAACCGGCGGGTGGAGTTTGATTTGCGGCCGCGGTAAGTATGGATGTCTAAATTGACTTTAACTCAATAGATAAATTATTACCCCAAAGTCGTTCAAAGTCACGCAAGTTGTTAGTGTACAAATAGTCGACCTCTGCCTTGATTGCTGCTTGTAAATGCAAAGCATCGAAAATTACCCCGCTAACAAGGCCTTTTTCCGCACAGCGGTCAAGTGCGTTTTCATAGTCATCGACGGTTAGGTCCACAATCGATACAAGTTCTTCTCTGCGTAGTGATTTGATTAGTGTTGCAGCAACTTTAGGCGGAATCTTACCTACTTTCGGAAAACGAGTCAGGTTGGAATATAGCTCCGCATATAAGTGCATACTCATGCATACAATCTCTCCCTGTTCACGAAGTGATCGGAAAAGGTCAAAGCATTTTTGATGATTCGGAACTTCAGGTGAAAATGCAGGAAATAAGATGGAGGTTTCTAGGTAGTATTTTTTCTTCATCCTAATTTTCTATCCAAATATTCTAAATACCCTTCTCGAATAAATTCCTTTACATCAAATGAGTTCGGGATAACT
>JBCDGT010000120.1:0-7672 GCA_038750915.1 Bacteroidota bacterium | reverse complement strand
TGGTTTTCTTACCGATCTCCATGATCTGGTTTTTCAACTCCTTCTTGGTCTTATTGACCACCTCTTCAACGCGAGCGGGGTGAATCCGACCATCGGTGACCAGACGCTTTAGCGAGAGGCGGGCGATTTCCCGACGGATGGGGTCGAAGCTGGAGATCACAATGGTCTCAGGGGTGTCGTCTACGACGAGCTCGGCTCCGGTGGCCGATTCAATGGCACGGATGTTACGACCTTCCCGGCCGATAATCTGTCCTTTTACGTTGTCGTTGTCTAACGGAAAGACGGAGACGGTATTCTCGATGGTCATCTCCGCACACATCCGCTGGATGGTGTTGATGACAACTTTGCGGGCATCTTTAGTTGCTTCAGCTTTGGCTTCTTCCAGCAACTCTCGTTTGAGCGTCAATGCTTCGTTCGCCGTTTTCGCCTTAATCTCTTCCAACAGTCGTGCTTTGGCGTCCGCCTGGCTTAGGCCGGCAATCTTCTCCAGCTCATCGGTGAAGCGCTCGTGCTGCGTGGCCAGCTCCTCCTGCTTCTTTTTGGTGCGACTGATCTCTTCCTCCAACTGCTTAGCTCGGTGTGTAAGATTTTGCTCTTCTTGTTGGAGGGCTTTTTTCTCCTTGTTGATCTCATCTCGCTCGGCCTTAAAGCCCGACCGCTCTTCCTTCATTGTGGCCTGCTCCTCGCGTAGGGCCTGACGCTTTTCTTTTAATTCGACGAGTTCCTCCGCTTTTTCTTGCTTGAACTCTTCTTTAAAACGCTGGAATTTTTCCCGGCTTTCCTTGATCTTCTCCTTCTTAAAGGCTTCTTCTTTAACCTTATACTCACTAAAAGTTTGCTCTGCTTTCAGCTTTGCTTCAGTGATGATTCTCTCTGCTTCGAGTTTGTGAGTTTGATCTTGTTGTCCCTGGTTCGCCAGGAGTTTTTTGCGCTGGCTGGCCCCGATAAAGTACGTGACTATTACGCCAACAACGAGGCCAATTATGCCTGGTATGAATTCCATTTTGCTGATGATTATACATGAAAGAATAGTGGCTCCTTTCTCCAGTAAGAGAAGAGATAAATAGGAACTCGCATAAGGCTAGCTCCAAAGAACCATCAACAACAAAAACCAAGTTAACACTATCCCTTACAGCATTCCTTCTACCAGCGAATTGAGTGCTTGTAGTCGGTGAGCGAGTTCTCCTTCTAAACTGGTGTCCGCCATTTTACGGGCGGAGCGCAGCTCGTCAGCGTAGGTAAGCAGCGTCATCACCAGGCAATCCTGTTTGTCGCGATCGGAGTACTTGATCTGGAAATCATTGAATCGTTCGTTGATTTCCTGGACGAGTGCCCGCAGGCCTTCCTCTTCTGCGGCGGCAACGCGCAGGGGATAGGGGCGGCCGGCGATGACCACGATGATCGGGTTACTGTTCTGGGCGGCTTCCGGCATAGTGTTAATTCCGTTGCAGCCAATCGAGGCAACGATCAATTTCTGCCAGGCAGAATTCGATGGTCTCTCGCTGCTTTTGGTCGCTGGCAGAATGGCCTTCAGGGCCATTTTCAGCGGCAGGCTGGCTGCGTTCCAGTTTATCCTTGAGCGAGTTGACGATGCCAGATTGACGATCGAGCTCCCGCTTTAGTTGTTGATTTTCGGCTACTACCCGCTCATAGTCCGCCCGTTGGCGGTCCGATTTGGCGGAAAGCTGCCTTAGTTTTATTTCCAGACCATCTAGTAAAGCTAGAGGTTCCATTGCTTTTAATTGCGAGTCGTTAGGTTGTAGATTGTGAGTTGCAAGTTACTAAGGAATAACTTGTCTCCACAAACCTGCAACCTCATTAACGGCGTACTTCGGCGCCAAGTTGTTTGCTGAGGCTACCTTCGATGGAGCGCATCACTTTATCTACTTGCTTATCCTTGAGGGTCGCCTCTGCACTTTCCAGTTGGAAACTGACGGCGTAGCTCTTCTTGCCACTCCCCAATTGATCTTCATTTTCGTAAACGTCGAACAGGTTGACTTCTTGCAGCAGCTTCTTCTCCGCTTTATGAGCCAAGCGCTCTATCTCTGCGAAAGTGATAGATTTGTCGAGGATCAGGGCGAGGTCTCGCCGTACACTGGGGTATTTTCCGGGGGTCTTTACCTGTACGGGCTTTTTGGGTAGTACCTTAAGGAGGTTGTCCCAGTTCAAATCGGCAAAGAATACTGCGGCCTTTACTTGGCGCGCCCGCAGGTGCTGTGTACGGACGGCGCCAAAGTCCGCTAATACCATAGGGCCTTTGTGGTAGCGTAAGCCGTAGTCGAAGCCCTCGGCGGGAGCTTCGTCGGTGCGGTAATTATTGATGCCCAACCGCTTTAGCACTAATTCTACAGCCGCTTTGAGGGTGTAGAATCCGGCCTCATTTTTCCCTTTGGGAGAAGGGTGCCAGCTTTCTGCTACCCGGTGCCCCGTCAGGGTTAGGGTTAGGTGGTTGACCTCCTTATATTGTTCTCCTTCCAGGTGGTAAGACCGGCCAAATTCGAAAAGACGAAGGTCGTGTTGCTGGCGGTTGTGGTTGTGGGCTACAGTTTCGAGCGCACTCATCAACATCCCAGGGCGCATTACGTCGAGGTGTACATTACTGGTATTATTGATGTATACCAAGCCTTCCAGCTGTTTGCCTTCCTCGACTTCTCCGTAGAAGCGACTCTCATCCAAGGAAAGGGCCATCATTTCGTGGAAGCCATTGGCGGCAAGCAAGTCGCCGGTCAATTCACGGATATAGTTGGGATCAGGCTGCGGCGCAACAATCATGGCTGTCTCGATCATCGTTGGGATGGGGACATTGTCAAAGCCATAAATACGCAGTATTTCTTCGATTACGTCGATCTCTCGGGTCACGTCGGACTTATTCGTAGGTACGGAGACCGTGAATCCCGCTTCGTCTTCCGACACCACTTGCATGCCCATCGTGAGCAGAATACTTTGCACCTGCGGCCGCGCCAAATCCGCACCGATCACATCGACGATACGCTGATCACGTACGTACACTTCCAGCGGTTCGATGGGGTTGGGGTAGAGGTCGAGTAACTGACTTGTCACTTGTCCTCCGGCAAGTTCCTCCAGTAAGAGCGCCGCTCTTTTTAGGGCGTATACGGTAATGTTGGGATCGCTGCCTTTCTCAAATACCCGGGCTGCGTCCGTTCGGAGCGTATGCCGCATGCTGCTGCGGCGGGTAGTGCCCGCCTCGAAGTGAGCAGCCTCCAGGAAGATGGCCGTGGTTGTTTCGGTAACCCCGCTGTGGGCGCCGCCAAAAGTTCCGGCGATACACATGGGCTGGTGGTAGCCATCACAGATCATCAGATCATCGGCACTCAGGCTCCGTTCCACTTCGTCGAGGGAGAGGAATTTGGTGCCTTCGGGTAGCTTTTCTACGTGGATCTCCTGGCCTTCGATCTTCGCCAGATCGAAGGCGTGTAGGGGTTGCCCCAATTCATGGAGGACGAAGTTAGTTACATCCACCACGTTATTAATTGGTCTTACGCCAATAGCCTGGAGCCGCTGCCGGAGCCAATCAGGACTAGCGGCAACGGTTAAATTTTCAATCGTGAGACCCGCGTAGCGGGGTGCTTGCGCTGGATCGTGGACCGTTACCTTGAGTGGTTCCGCAGTGCCAGCTTTAAAAGCATCAACACTTGGTTGTTGGACGCTAATGTCCTGCTCATGATTGACGTTAAGCGCGGCGGCTAAGTCAAAGGCGACGCCTAGGTGATTGGTCGCATCCGAACGATTCGGAGTTAGTCCAATCTCGTAAACGTAGTCTTCCTCCAGCTCGTACACTTCCCGGGCGGGGGTGCCCGGAGCGAAAGCTTGCTCGAGTACAATAATTCCATCGTGATCATCTCCTAAGCCCAGCTCATCTTCGGCACAGATCATTCCTTCGGATACTTCTCCGCGAATTTTACCTTTCTTGATCTTAAAAGGCTCTCCATTAAGTGGATGTAAGGTGCAACCGACGGTGGCTACGAGGACGTGTTGCCCCGCCGCAACATTGGGCGCGCCGCAAACAATGGAAACAGGGGCACCTCCGCCAATGTCGACGCTGGTAAGGGAGAGCCGATCAGCTCCGGGGTGTTTGCCACACTCCACGACGTGGCCTACCACGACGCCAGCTAGGCCACCGGGAATGGATTCTATTTTCTCCATGCCTTCCACCTCCAGGCCAGTGCCCGTAAGGACTTCACCGATCACGGTGGGAGAGCGTTCAATGGGGATATACTGGCGCAGCCAGTTTAAAGACACTTTCATAGCCGGCAAAGATAGCGTGCTTGTCCGCCAAATCGTCCCTTTTTGTACCGAATTGCGCAAAGCAAACGGATGAAGAATCCGTTATGGGCTGTTTTGCTGGTCTACTTACTTAAGAATAACTTGATTTTAGAGAAGGAGGAAAAAATAATTACAGCCCTAATTCTAGGATTTGCCTACCACTCCTCAAAGGAAAGGTTCCGTAAAGTGTTGAAATGAGGCTAAATGTTTTGCTTCCGTCGCCTGAGGTGCCATTTTATTTTACGATCTTTGCTAACCTTCTTCGTACATTCAGGTTAAGAAGATCATATTCCCCTCGGCATTTACCAAAAATGAAACTACCCTTACTACTCTTTTTTAGTTTGTTCTCCATGTTTGCTTTTTCTCAAAGCAGCGCTCTCCGAGTTGAGCCAAGTAATGTAGTGAAGGAAGTAGTAGTGGATGATCTGGAAGAGAACTACCAGGATATAACCAATATAACGGTTACTAATACTTCGCGTCGGAGTATTCAATTAGTACCACAACAGGTAGTTAAGAATAAGCCTTCTGCCTGGCGGTACGGTACCTTTAGCCGCAAGAAAGTTACTTCTCCCTACCTTATGGCGGATGCCGCTAAGGATAATATTCGTCCGGTTCGCCTGGCGCCAGGGCAGTCTGCTTCTTTTTACCTCGTACTACAACCAGATGGCATCAGCGGAGAAGGAACGGTTCAGATAAAATTTTCGGACCTTACCGTCCCTGGAAAGGTATTGGCAAGTGCTTCTTTTTCTACAAAGATCTTGCGCCGCCCCAAGGTTAATGCACAGCAACCACCTAAACTAACGCAAGAAAACACCTTAATTAATACGTCGGGTAGGCCAACGCCAACTGCGGTACGACTGTTCCCAAACCCCGCGCGAGACCGCTTCTTTGTAGAGGCGCCTCCGGGCACAAAACTTGGCCGCGTGGAGGTGTCCAATACCCTCGGCAAACGACTCCTGCAGTTTGAGAATAAGCCAGGGCCTAATGGGTACGAAATTGATGACTTGCCCGATGGCCTGTACCTGATCTCCATTTATGATGCCCAGGGAAAGAAGCTTAAGACCTTACGGTTGTTGCACCGTCGGTTTGGTGCTTAAGGACGACCAAGAGCGTAGGTCAGATGTCCATTGGCTGAGTTTTCAGGTTAAATATTTTCTTGGTTAGTTTCCCTTAAAGTTCGTACCTTTGCGCGGCCTTAGCCGGAGCATGCGGAAAAGGTGGGGAAAGGTTGCCCCCGAAGCAGCCAGGTATTTAACCATTAAAATTTTCACATCCTATGATGATGGATGATGATAAGAACCCCACCGTTGAAGGTGCGGCCGAAGACACTCCGGCGACTGATGCTGCGCTAGAGACCCCCGAAACAACAATTGAGGAAACTGTAACTGAAGCGACAGCTGAGGTGAAGGAAACTGCCGAAGAAGTAGCGGAAGCTGCCGTGGAGGTAGTAGAGGAAACAACTGAAGCTGCGGCAGAAGTAGTCGAGGAGACCGTGGAAGCCGCTGAGGAAGTAGTAACGGAAACCGCCGATGCGGCAACTGAGGTCGTTGAAGAAACTGTCGCTGCCGCTGAAGAAGCAGTGGAGGAAGTTGCTGAAACCGTTGAAGAAGTTGCGGAAATCACTGAAGTTGCTGAAGAGGCAGTGGAGGAAGTTGTTGAAGCTGCCGAAGAAGCCGTTGAAGAAGTTATCGAAGAAGAGGAAGTCGTCCAGTCTACCGCCAAAGTAATCCGTAAAGAAGCCACCAAGGTCGAGGTTGTTCTCACCGAAGAGGTAAAGGAAGAAGGTGTAGAGATTGTAGAAGAAGACATGAGTGGTGCCACTGGCTCCGCCCACGACGACTTTAACTGGGGTATGACCACCCGTTCCGCCGCTACTCGCTACTCTGAGGAAGAGCGGCAGCGTATGGAAAAGGAGTACGAAGACTCTATGACCAATATCTCCGAAGCGGAGATTATGTCCGCCAAGGTGTCCAGCATCATTGACGGTGATGTTATTCTTGACCTGAACTATAAGAGTGATGGCTTACTCCCGCTTTCCGAGTTCCGCGACCAGGAACTGGAAGTTGGCGATACCGTCGAAGTTTACGTAGAGCAGCAGGAAGACGAGAAAGGACAGTTGGTACTGAGCCGCCGCAAGGCTAAGCTCCTCCGTGCTTGGGATCGTATTCGCGACTCTTACGCTAACGGAACCGTGATCAACGGTAAGGTAATCAGCAAAACCAAGGGTGGTCTTATTGCCGACTGTGGTGGCCTAGAAACTTTCCTTCCTGGTTCTCAGATTGACATCAAGCCGATCGTCGATTACGATGCCTACGTTGGTAAGACCATGGAGTTCAAGGTCGTAAAGATCAATGAAACCATTAAGAACGCCGTTGTTTCCCACAAAGCCCTCATCGAGAGCGATTTGGCCGAGCAGCGTGAAGCCATCATTGCTTCTCTGGAGCGTGGTCAGGTACTCGAAGGTATTGTGAAGAACATCACCGATTTCGGTGCCTTCCTCGACCTTGGTGGCGTAGACGGACTACTCTACATCACGGACATCAGTTGGGGTCGGATCAACCACCCAAGCGACGTCCTCGAACTCAACCAGAAGGTCAATGTGGCGGTACTGGACTTCGACGAAAACAAGAAGCGCATCAGCCTTGGTCTCAAGCAGCTCCTTCCTCACCCCTGGGAGGTACTCGACGAGACCATCACCGAAGGCAGCGTGATCGAAGGGAAAGTAGTCAACATCGAAGACTACGGTGCTTTCCTCGAAATCCAGCCCGGTGTTGAAGGTCTGGTACACGTTAGCGAAGTCAGCTGGTCCAACCAGCCCATCAACGCTCGTGAGTACTTCACCGTCGGTGAAACCAAGCAGGCCAAAGTGGTCACCATCGACCGCGAAGACCGGAAGATGTCCCTCTCCATCAAGCAGCTGCAGAGTGATCCGTGGACGAGGATTCAAGAACTCTACCCAGTGGGACACACACATGTTGGTAAGGTCAAAAACCTCACGCCCTACGGTGTATTTGTAGAACTCGACGAAGGTATCGGTGGCATGATTCACATCAGCGATCTTTCCTGGACCAAGCGCTTCGGTCACCCCTCTGAGTTCACCAAAGTTGGTGCTGACATCGACGTGATGGTACTCGAGATCGATGAGGAAAACCGCAAGATGAGCCTCGGCCACAAGCAGCTCGAAGAGAACCCCTGGGATACCTTTGAGTCCGTATTCCCCGAAGGCAGCTACCACGAAGCAACCGTACTACGCAAGGACGACCGCGGTGCCATCGTCCAGATGCCTTACGGCCTGGAAGCTTACGCGCCCATCAAGTTGATGCGTAAAGAAGATGGTACCATTGCTGATATAGACGAAACGCTGACCGTGAAGGTGATTGAGTTCGAC
>JBCDGT010000119.1:0-7686 GCA_038750915.1 Bacteroidota bacterium | reverse complement strand
GATCAGCGATTTCAACAACGAGATGAATGTCTTTAGCTGTAGGGTGGCCAGCCTGATAATCATTCTTATCAAGATTGACAATTGCAAAATCTGGTTCTGGCTCAGAGTTATTTGTAAGGGTAATCGGGTTTTCACTCATTAGCTCGTAAACATCAAGAAAGCGCCGATTAAAGAATTTGTTTAGCTTTTTTAGACAGCTGGAATGAGGTGGATTTATCGACATTTTCTTGACCAGTTTTCCGTGCAACAACTCTAGCTTGTCTGCTGGCGTAAACGTACCGTTCTTTATCGCCTCGTGATAGCGAGTAAGCGTCCATTCGAAATCTGAAACCAAGATGGGACTTTCGAGTACTTGCGTCATAGTCTTAAAGATAAGCCTTACCCATTAAACACTTTACAACCAGCAATTAGTTTGGTGTGGGGTAATAGATCCCCCCCACCTCTAAAAACGCTCAAAGAGCTGCTTAAAAACCAGCTCCAGGCACTCTTTTCCAAACTCTTAAGATTTTAATGTGTTCCTTTGCGGGCGCTAAGACGTCTAAAGGTTGTCTTACTAACAATTTCACCCCCAAGCACTACCAAAGGTCATGCTCATTCAACGCTTTAAAGGTAAAATCCATCGTGCCACCATTACGGAGGCGAACCTCAACTACGTGGGCTCCATCACGATTGACGGTCTACTCCTGGATGCCGCCGGCATCATTGAGGGAGAGAAAGTGCAGATTGTGAACAACAACAACGGTGAACGGATTGAAACCTACACCATTCGTGGCGAAGAAGGTTCCGGAATTATTTGCCTCAATGGGGCCGCTGCGCGCCGCTGTCAACCCGGAGATTTGGTCATCATCATTGCGTATGGCTATATGACGGAAGAAGAGGCGCTGGCCTTCGAGCCAAAGATCGCTTTTCCTGATGAAGAGAATAGACTATGAGTTAGTTTTTGGTAATTAGTGGTTGGTGCTAATTACCAATTACTAAAAACTAATTACCACTATTGGTGCTACTCATACCGCAGCGACTCGATCGGATCCAGCGCCGCCGCCCGCAGGGCAGGGTAGAGGCCGGCAACCAAACCAACAACGGTACAAACTGCGAAAGCCATACTGATCCAGAGCCAAGGGATGATAAAGGAACCACCAGTAGCAAAGGCCACTAGGTTGCCCGCAATTACCCCGAGGATAATGCCTAAGACTCCACCCATCTGACAGATGACAATGGCTTCTACGAGGAATTGTAGCAGCACGTTGCGCCTAGTTGCTCCTAAGGCTTTACGAACCCCGATCTCTCGGGTACGCTCCGTAACGGAAACGAGCATGATGTTCATTAGGCCGATGGCCGCACCAAGCAGGGTCATTAGACCGATACTTACTGCCGCTAGGCGAAGGGTGGCGGTGTTTTCGCGGATAGTTCCAACTAGGTCAGAGCTATTTTCTACTTCGAAGTCGTTTTCTTCCCCGGCCTTAAGCCGGCGGACATTGCGCATCGTCACTGTCGCCTCGGCCATTGCGGCTTCTACTCCGGTAGGGTCCTTGATGGCAATCAGAATATCGTAGCTGGTTCGGTTAGAGCCGTAGTTACGACGGGCGGTTTGTAGAGGAATCAGTACCCTTCGGTCCTGACTAGCATTCATGCTGGAGCCACGGCTTTTTAAGGCACCGATAACGGTAAGTCGGAGTGGTCCGGCCTGTATTTCTTTACCAATGGCTGATTGGGGTTTCCCTTCGAAAAGATCATCGACAAGATCGGAGCCGATGATGGCAAGATTACCACCTTCAGCTACTTCACGCTCGGTGTAGTTGCGGCCAACGGCCATTTCGTAGCCCTTGCTATTCAGGTAGTTGGTAGACATCCCGAAGAGCGAAACGTTTGGGTTGGTTTCCCGATCGGCGTATTTCACAACCGTAGCACCAGTGGCGAAAAAACTGACACTTATGTCACTTGGGTATTCGTAACGGTCGGCAAATTCCATGGCCTGATCGTAGGTGAAGGGATCGGAACGTTTACGAGGGCCACGCCGGCCACTGCGACTCTTCACGGCGGTATTAACCCGATTAATATCGATGGTGTTAGCCCCCAAACTGGAAAGATTGGAGGAAAGAGAATAGATGGCGGCATCGATAGACGTAAGAATGCCCACCAAAGCCATGATTCCAACCGCAATGATCAGAACGGTGAGCAAGGCCCGGAGTAAGTTGGCCCAAATACTGCGAAAGGCAATGGAGAAGTTCTCGAGTAATCCCATAGTGCCCAAATGTAGGATTTTGCCGCCGACCGTTGGGAGCTTTTCGACGAACGGTGGGGAATGGTCGAATAATTCGCCGATTATTTAAATCGGATGGCCCTTACCGGGTCTACCCGGGTGACGAGGTAAGAAGGGACGATTAAAAATAATAAGGTAACAAGAAAGGTGCCCGCGTTAAGGGCTAGGATGGTCCACCAGTCGATGTGAATCGGGGCAACGGCGAGATAATACGATTCTTCGTCGAGGCGAATAAAGCTAAAGGTCTTTTGTAACCAGCACAATCCTAAACCAACGATATTCCCTAGTAACAAGCCACCGATGATGATGAAGCCCGCGTAGTAAAGGAAAATTTTCCGAATCCCCCAGTTGCTTTGCCCCAGGGCTTTCAGAGTGCCAATCATATTAGTCCGTTCTAGGATGAGAATGAGCAGGGCGGTCATCATGTTGATGATCGCAACAATAATCATTAAGGTGAGAATAATGGCCCAGTTATAGTCTTGAATATCAAGCCAATTAAATAGCTCGCTGATCTTACGCCGAATACTTTCCCCGTAAAGATCTTGCGGCAAAACCTGGTAGTGGATGAAATCGTTGAAAATCTCGAGGTCTTCAATCTTATCTAAGACCACTTCAAAACCACCGATCTGGTCCTCCCGCCAGTTGAGTAACCGACGGGGTTGCTTAATGTCCACTAGGGCAAATTGGCGGTCGAACTCTTCGAGGCCGGTTTTGTAAATACCGGTCACCCGAAACGCCCGGGAGCGCTCCTGCCCGTTCTGGCCGATGAAGGCAAAATCCATCCGATCACCAAGTGCTAATTCAAGCCGGTTAGCCGTAATGCTACTGATGATAATGCCGCGGCTGGTTGAATCCGGACTGACTCTAAGCGGTGCTCCGTCTACGAGGTAACGGCCAAAATTGTCCCAGTCGTAATCCTCGGCAATACCTTTTAGTACCAGTGCTTCCTGAGTTGGTAGCCGTTCCCCCTCTGGATAGACGGAAACGACGCCCGGCAAAACAATGAACTGCTGAATATGCTCAATGCCTCCCTGCGTATTAACTTCCTCACCACCTTCCAACCCAAGGGAAGAGCCGAAGGCTGGCAGGGACACTCGGCCAAATGTATCTAAGCTGGGGTAGAAGTCCTGCTCGTTAGAAATGGGATAGTTGTAAGTGTCGAAAATGCCATAGCTAGCGGCATCTGCCGTAATATGAATGTGGCCCCAAAAACCAAAAATCTTCTCGGAAATTTCGGACTTGAACCCTGCAATTAAGGCACTCGAAAGTACCATGGTGGCCATGGAGATAGTCACGGCGGCAATCGCAATACTGATGATGGTGCGGGAGATGGACTGGGTGCCACCCTTCGCAACACCTCTTGCCAGATAAAGGGGTAAATTCATACTTAAAGCAAACTTACGAAGCGAGCGGCAGATTGCCGGTTAACGGCTATATTTGCGCCACTTTTAGCGACTTGGAAACTTTACCCTACCGCTATTTCCCTAAGGCGGAAACCAACTACTCCATGGATTTTATCGAAGAATTACGCTGGCGTGGCATGCTCCACCAACTGACCCCCGGAATTGAGGAGCACCTATCCAGCGGAACCCGCAAAGCATATATTGGTTTTGACCCTACAGCTCCTTCGATGACCATTGGTAATTACGTCCAGATCATGTTGCTCACCCTCTGGGCGCGGGCCGGTCACCATCCCGTCGTTCTTTTCGGTGGTGCTACGGGGCGAATCGGTGATCCCAGTGGCAAGGATAAGGAGCGGCAGTTAAAAAGCTACGAAGAGCTGGATCACAACCTGGAACATAAGCGCCAACAGAAGGTAAAGTAGTTGGGAGCTAATCTACAAGTGGGCGCGGCCGCAGGTGCCATAGAGGTTGAAAAGCAGTTTTCGATTACCAATAACCACGACTTCTACCGGGAGATGAACGTCTTGGATTTTCTCCGCGACGTCGGTAAAACCCTGACCATCAGTTACATGATGACCAAGGATTCGGTACAAAATCGCCTTGAGTCCGGGATGTCCTTCACCGAGTTCAGCTACCAATTACTGCAGGGCTACGATTTTCAGTGCCTCTACCAAGAGCACGGCGTGACGGTACAAATGGGCGGTTCCGACCAGTGGGGCAACATCACTGCCGGTACGGAATTTGTGCGCCGAAACCTGGAAGGCAAGGCATTCGCCGTTACAACGCCACTGCTTACAAAAGCGGATGGCTCCAAGTTTGGTAAGTCCGAAGCGGGAAATATCTGGCTCGATGGCGAATTGACCAGCCCTTACGAATTCTATCAATTTTGGCTGCGCTCAAGTGATGCCGATATCCCTACTTACCTTAAATACTTCAGCCTGCGGACTAAAGATGAAGTACTGGCCGACTGTGCTACTGTAGAGGCTAACGAAGATTTCCGAGCAATTAACGACGTTAAGCAGCGACTAGGTGAAGAGCTTACCCTAAGGGTCCACGGTGTCGAGGGCCTAGAAACTGCCAAACGAGTCACCAACCTGCTATACGGTAAGGGAAGTACTCCAGAAGATCTACGGGCTCTTGATGCCAAAACACTGGCTTACCTCGGGGGAACGCTCCCTACCTTCCAAGTACCAAGTAGCGTGATTAGCGCTTCTCCAGGACTTATTGACTTCCTGGCCGAGCATACCAAAGTAGCTGCTAGTAAAAGTGAAGCTAAGCGGGCGATCCAGGGCAATGCCATCTCCATTAATAAGGTGAAAGTGACCGGCGTTGACGCAAATGTCGGCTCAGGAGACCTACTACACGATAAGTTCATCTTAGTAGAGAATGGTAAAAAGCGACGGTTTTTGGTTGTGGTTGCCTAAACCAATATTCGCATTAACCGTGCGCTGGCGTACCCGGCGGGCCACTTGTTGCCGTAGGTCCTAGGCCTATCCCCACTATGCGGCGTTATGGGGGCTAACGATATTAACCTTAAAGGGAGAGGCCTTGGACAACAAGCAGCTATTTAAATTATCAGCCCCCTAGTGCTTCGACTACAGTCTTTAAGGTTCTTCTGCCAAATCCACGAACCAAATATGGTAGCTATTACCACAAATAACCCATAACAAACCATTCATGTACTTATTGGTAGTAGGGATTTGCGGAAGCACTTAGTTATCGTTTAGTTGCGGGTATTCCGATCAGCAAAACATCGATTACTTGCGTATCCAATTATTCCCATTCTTTGTTTGTGGCCTTCTTCTAGCTGGCTGTAACCTTACTAAACCTGCTATTGCTCTTCCATCTGACCAAGAACTTTCTGCTAACTGGACTGACTTGCTTGATCCGGAACTTAGTCATTGGGATATCTGGATGGGTGTACCTCACGTGAGCGTTAAGGGGTTGCCGGAAGGGACACTACAAAGCGAGAACGTCCATAATGGTACTCCGATTGGGCTCAATAAAGATCCGAAGGGAGTATTCACGATGATTAAGGAAGGAGACGAAGATGTCCTTCACGTCAGCGGAGAGATTTACGCCGGGCTTACCTCAAAAAAAGAGTACGGTGATTATCACCTGCAACTCCAATTTAAGTGGGGCGAGAAGAAATGGGCTCCAAGATTAAAGGCTCCCCGTGATAATGGGCTATTGTACCATTGTACCGGCCCACACGGAGCGTTTTGGAACGTTTGGATGCGCTGCCTGGAATTCCAAATTCAAGAGAATGATATGGGGGACCTTTTTTGCTTAGCGGGAGCTAACGCACTAGCCAAGACCAAGGGTGCTCCCGATAATAAGTCTTATCAATATGCTGGTAACGGAGACTTTAATGGTGTTGGCGACCATTTTGGCAACTATCGTAACCAACGATCCGCGCCAAATGAAAAACCAAACGGGGAATGGAATACACTTGATCTTTATACCATTGATGGAAGAGCCGTCCACATGGTTAATGGCCAAGTAGTGAATGCCCTGAAGGACGCCTTCTTAATGGAAGATGGTGTAAAAATCCCGCTGGAGCGAGGGTTTCTGCAATTACAGTCGGAGGCAGCCGAGGGCTTTTTCAAGAACGTTCGCATCCGTAAGCTGACGGAGTTTCCGGCGGAAATTGCTGGGGTTTTTCGTCAGTAAAAGCTAGTAGTATACCCCTTTTTTAATCTTCATACCCAAACATCATGAGGTATCTCGTCTTATTCGCTTTTTCTTTCCTCTTATTTACTTGTTCGGAAAAGGAACCCGCTGCGGTTAACCCAGCGTTGGAAGAAGGTGGACCCCCGCCGCCGCCTGAAGGGTATCATTGGGAAATAGACCCGGCATTTTCTGATGAATTTGAAACAGCTAAATTGGACGCGAAGAAGTGGCATGATCGTTCTCCTTACTGGGTAAACGGCCGCCCTCCCGCGACCTTTCGGGCTTCTGCCGTATCGGTAAAGGATGGTCAGTTACAAATCCGTAACCAACCTCTCGGCGAGGAGGATACTACTTACCATATCGCCGGAGGGGCGGTAGCCTCTGTAGCCCGGGATGCTCATTTTGGCTACTTTTCTACCCGTATGAAAGCTTCTTCGATCTCGATGTCTTCCACCTTCTGGATGAAAAATAAGCCTACCCCAGGCGATTGCCGCCAGCTGGTTCAAGAACTAGACATCATCGAAGTAGTCGGCAAACGGGATCGCGGCCCGGATTTTCGCAATGTCATGCACTGTAATACTCATATATTCCATAAGGATTGTGCTACTGGCGAAAAGCTAAAAACAAAGTCTAAAGGTGCTCAGGCCCCCATCGTGCCAGCAGCGGATGAAGCTTACCACATCTACGCTTGTTGGTGGGAAAACGCTACGACATTGCATTTTTACCTAGATGGCGAAGAAGTAGCAACGGTAACGCCACTTGAACCTTTCGATCGGGATATGTACATGCACCTCGTAACGGAAACTTACTACTGGGAGAACCCACCGCCGGAAGAAGACCTGCTCAACGATGCGATTAATACCACCTACTATGATTGGGTGCGGTCTTATAAGCTGGTAGCGAATGGTAAATGATGAAGGAGTCACCGACTAAAGCCGGGAGTACCGTACTCTCGGCTTTAGTCGGTGGGTTTCTGGTGCCTCATTGCTAAAGAAACTTAAAGCTTGTACCTGCGGCCACGCCCGAATAATAGAAAATATATACTATGTACGCCTCTCATTCTTCCACTTCGCCGGAAAAGCTCTCCGGGCTTCAAGTGGCTAAAGTAGAACTGTTTAAAGTCCCGCCCCGTTGGTTATTCCTTAAGCTGACGACCGCCGATGGACACGTAGGTTGGGGAGAGCCCGTGGTGGAAGGCCACGCTGATACCGTGATTGCCGCCATCAAGGAAATGGAGGGGCTGCTCAATCAGGTTTTGGTGGACCGGTCCAGTCGCCGGTTCGCGCTGACGCCTGCGGGCGAGGACGTGGCGGAACGGGCTTCCGCGATTTTGGCCTCGGCGGAGGACCT
>JBCDGT010000118.1:0-7698 GCA_038750915.1 Bacteroidota bacterium | reverse complement strand
GGTACATATACGGTCACTTATGTTACATCAGGTTCTTGCTCAAATAATTCAACTCAGAGTGTAACTATTATTGGAATACCAAATGGACCGATTGTAGTTTCTCCAGTGATTTATTGTTCTGGTGACGATGTTTTTCTTGATTACTTACGCCATGCTCAATATTGTGGTGATCATTGAGCAACGGCTGGGGCTCATTTCCTTTCGACCTCAATTTACCGTCCACCCCCTGATTCCCTACCTCGGACTGATTGGTTCTCTCCTTACTATGTTTATCATCAACCCGACCATTAGCCTGGTTTCCTGGGCACTGATGATTTTCGTTTATGGCATCTTAAGTCGGCGGAAGCTGGAAACGAAGTTCGAGGATGTTCGCAGCGGCCTTTTCACCTCTTTTGCCGAATGGGCGGCAAAGCATACTGCGGAGAACGTCCATCAGCAGGAGCGTTCCTGGAAGCCGAACCTACTCATTCCGGTTACGGATGGTGCCACCGTCCAGGGGGCTTTTTCCTTGATCAAAGACATTGCTTACCCAAAAGGGGGCGCGGTTTTGATGGGAATCGGAGAAGGGCGTAAGGGGAAGTTGGGAGAAAAGCTTGCCTACCTGACCAAAGCCTTCCAGAACGATGAGGTGTTTTCCTCCGTAGCTATGATGC
Source organism: Bacteroidota bacterium (assembly GCA_038750915.1). Classification (GTDB taxonomy): domain Bacteria; phylum Bacteroidota; class Bacteroidia; order Chitinophagales; family Saprospiraceae; genus Neolewinella. The sequence goes on along the minus strand of JBCDGT010000118.1, from coordinate 7,045 downwards.
GGACCGATAGCTTCGCCCGGGGCGTGAACCTGGGCAATCAGGCCTTGACGGCAGCTTTCTTCCGTCCCAATATTGTTTTTTTGAACTTACTAGAAGAACCGGAGGTCGTAAAAGAATATGTCGCCGTGATTACCGAAACGGAACGGTTGGAATTGGGGGCCGTGCTCTACGCACCGCATCCAAAAGCCATGCTTGGGCAACGGCAAATGATTAATGTTTGGATCAGGCCACAGGGGCCAAGCTGGGAGCTGGACGATGCCTACCAAACCCAAGACTTGGCCTTACTCCTCTCGTATAAACTCAAGCTAAATTGGCGGGCCAAAGTGCGCGTGATTACGGTTATTGATCAGCCAGAAGAGAAAACAAAAGCCCATAAATTTCTGCGGACGATTATTGACCTGGCGCGCTTACCAATCGATGAGTTTTTAGTGCTGGAAGGTGATTTCAGCACCCAGATGGGGCAAGCGCCCGCGGCAGATATTAATTTTTTTGGAATGACTCCTGGAAGCAGTATGGAAGGGTATCGCCAACACGCTGCTGCGATCGATACCTCTTGCCTTTTCGTCTTGGACTCGGGGCACGAGAACATCTTTGCTTAAGGGCTGTATTCTTATTACTATGGCCAATTCCCAAACCTATCGCCTATCCGAACTAGCAAATTTCGTTCGGCGGGTGTTTGCGCTTAACTTGCCTGAGGCAGTTTGGGTGACGGCGGAGTTGGCCCAGGTTAATATGAGCCGAGGCCACTTGTGGCTGACACTCGTGGAGAAGGAGGACGAGGGTGATGGTATTGTTGCTCAGCTAGAGGGAGTCGTATGGGAGCGGCAATTACAACAACTCCAGCGCAGCTACGGACTGAAGCTGACTAAGGATTTATTCCAAGACGGGATGTCCGTCCGCCTGCGGGTTAGTACTTCTTTTCACGCTCGTTATGGCTTACGGCTCGTGGTAGAAGATTTAGATCCCACACATACCATTGGTGCCTTGGAACAAAGGCGGCAACGTACTTTGGAACGTTTAGCGGCCGCTAATCTTTTAGACCGCAATGCGCAGCAGACCATGCCGATGGTGCCGCACCGCCTAGCCGTCATTTCCAGCGAAACCGCTGCTGGGCTAGCAGACTTTAACCGCCAGTTAGCGAATAACCAGTATGGCTACGCTTTTAAAACAAGCATGTTTTCCGCGGCTATGCAAGGAAGGCAAACTGGTCCTGAAATTATGACTCGCCTGCGGCAGATTGCTAGAAGAAGAACGGATTACGATGCGGTCATTATCGTTCGTGGCGGCGGCGGGCGGATGGACCTAGCTGCCTTTGATGATGAAGATTTAGCAGTAGCCGTAGCGGAATTCCCACGCCCAGTCATTGTTGGAATTGGCCACGAAACGGACGTAAGTGTCTTGGATAGTGTGGCTTACCAAAGCCTCAAAACGCCCACCGCAGCGGCGGTTTACCTACTGGAATTAGGAGCCCAAGTAGAATACGAAATCTTACAACTAGGACGAAGTATCGAATATGCAGGCCGGACAATTCTTGCACGCGAGGCTCCTCGCCTAGACCGCTATATGGAATTGAGCCATCGCCTCGCCAACAATGTTTTACAAACCGAGAAGTCTCGCTTAGACCGGATCACCAGTGAGTTGCCGATTATCGCCCAGCGTAGTTTACAGTCGGCCGAACAACGGCTGGATCACCTGGGGCAACTGCTTACGGCCCTCCGGCCGGAGACGACACTGGCCCGCGGCTACGCTCTGATTAACCAGGAAGGCCGCCTCATTACCCGACCAGAAGACATAGAAGCTGGCGAGGTAGAGGTGCAGCTGAAAGAGGGGCGGTTGAAATTGCGGAAGGAGTAGTTTGGTCTTTTGGTTCGTTGGTATTTTAGTCTTTTGGATCGCGTAGGGCTAATCGTAGTGTAGCCAAGTTGCCCCGCTTAACACTACCAACTAAAAGTGCGCTAGCGCGTCTATCTCCTACAAGCGTCAACGTCTAACCAAGCTACACAAAATCCACCATCATCTTATACGTCGGGTCTTCCTCGACGTTCACATCAATGATGGCGTCAGCCTTGGAAAGGCGCTTGCGGCTATCGGGGGAAAGGTGCTTCAAGGTGACGCGCTTACCTACCTTCGCATACCGTTCGGTAAGCCGATTGAGGGCCTCAATAGCAGACATATCCACCACCCGACTTTCCATGAAGTCGATCACCACTTCTTCGGGATCGTTGAGAACGTCGAATTTGGTATTGAAGGTCTGTACGGAGCCGAAGAACAGTGGCCCCCAGATTTCGTAGTGCTTTACGCCCTTGTCATCAACGCGCTTACGGGCTCTAATCATCTTGGCGTTTTCGTAGGCGAAGCGGAGGGCGGCAATGACGACACCTGCGATTACAGCTAGCGCCAAATCGAGTACAACGGTCAGAACCGTCACGAGGACAATCATGAATAGGTCCCACTTAGGCATTTTACCGAAGGTGCGCAGAGATGCCCATTCAAAGGTGCCGATAGCGACCATGATCATGATACCAGTTAGGGCGGCCATGGGGACCATCTCGATATAGCTAGAGCCAAACATGATGAAGACCAAAAGCATCACGGCTGCTACGATACCGGAGAGGCGAGCGCGGGCGCCGGAGCTGATGTTGATGAGGCTCTGGCCGATCATGGCACAACCACCCATTCCTCCGGTGAAACCACTAAGCACGTTAGCGGCTCCCTGGGCGACGGCTTCTTTGTTACCGCGGCCCCGGGTCTCGGTGATCTCATCGATGATATTGAGCGTCAGCAGGCTTTCAATTAAGCCAACAAGTGCGACAATGAGGGAATAAGGAAAGATAACTTTCAGTGCCTCAAAAGTAAACGGTACCTGCGGAATCGACGGCCAGGGAAAACCACCTTCGATGGAGGCAATGTCACCAACGGTTTTAGTATCTAATTGTAGGAAGTAGACTAGTGCGAAAACTACAATGATACTCGCTAATCCTGAGGGGAAGGCTTTGGTGATTTTTGGTAAGCCCCACATGATCAGCATAGCGAAGGTGACGAGACCTAGCATGAGGTAAAGGGAATATCCCGTAAGCCAAGGACCACCAGGTTCTACCTTAAATTGTTCAAACTGGGCGGTGAAAATGACGATGGCTAGTCCGTTCACGAAACCGAAAACGACGGGGTGGGGGACTAACCGCATCAGTTTTCCAAGGCGCAGTACGCCCGCCAGTATTTGAAAAAGCCCAGCTAGAATTACGCAGGCAAATATGTACTCCGGGCCGTGAGAGACAGACAGCGAACCAATCACGATGGCTACGGCACCCGTAGCCCCTGAAATCATCCCGGGGCGACCTCCGAAAATAGCGGTAACTAGTCCCATAACGAAGGCGGCGTAGAGGCCGATCAGGGGGTCAAGTTTAGCGATAATGGCAAAAGCAACCGCTTCGGGCACCAGGGCGAGGGCAACGGTAAGCCCCGAAAGGATCTCCGTGCGATAATTCACTTCCTGGCTGAAATCAAAAAGATTGAGGTACTTTTTCATTGGGGTAAATCAAGGGGTTAGCCCTCCGGGAAAACCGGAGCAACTCGGCATGAAACGACAATGTTGAGCGGGGAAATGGGGTTTTGCTCTGGAGCTTAGCTTAAAAATGGCGCAAAGCTAGGGCTTCTTACTGACATAGGGAAGCACATTGCGAGCTTGTTTTCTTTGCGAATCAAGGAGGTTCACAACATTTTACTTTCGTAAGAAGTTAAAAAAGCGAACGCAGCCTCAGTCAGAACAACACCCCTTTGCAATCACGACCTACATGCGTTTTCGCCCTTTTTTATGCCTTTTGGTATGCCTTATTTCTACTAACGCTTTTACTCAAACATTAACCTTTTCCGACCCACCCTTAGGTATTAGTCGGAGCAGTGCCGAAGTAGGAGTGGCAGACTTTGACGGTGATGGCTTCAACGACATCGCCGTAGCTAACGCCAGCCAACGCTGGTACCGTGGGCCTAACTTTACGGAATGGTTCACAATTGGTACCGCGGATGGCGGTCCCTACGCCGCTCAGGTAGCCGATGTGAACGGTGATGGTTATGCCGATTTCGTTACTTCGGATGGTGCACGCAACGAGGCCGATTACCCTGGCCACGTTTACCTCTACCTCAACCCACGCGGTACAGGAGGAGACGTTACTCAGCCATGGACTAGGATCGTGGTTTACTCCGGTAATGTCCGCCACCAAAATGATATGCGCTTAGTGGATATTGACGGCGATGGCCGTTTGGATATCCTTGAGAAAACTTGGTCGGCAACTGAAAGGGTGCTTATCGCTTTCCAAAACGCGGACATCAATAATTGGACGGTCCGAACCTTCGATACCGGAGAAACAGGAAAGCCCGAGGGGATCTCTGCGGGGGATTTGGACGGAGGTGGTGATGTAGAAATAGTCCAATCCGGCGTGTACTGGAAATCCTCCGGAAACTGGCGCACGGATACTTTTGAGCAGTATTCCATTGATTTAGCTTTTTATGCTTCCACGTACGACAAGACTAAATCCGAGGTTGGCGACTTGGATAATGACGGTGACCTAGATGTCTACCTGGGAAGCGCGGAAGGGAGTGAGCTAAAACTTGCTTGGTACGAAAATACTGGTTTAGGGCCCGGTGGAGGTATTGCTTGGACGGAACACCTCATCAAAGACAATACGGGAGATTATCACGGCATTGCGCTTAAGGACATCGATCAGGATGGCGACATCGACCTGGTTGCTGGTAAAGGCTTTGGGCAGAAGGGATGTTCAGTGTTCTATAACAATAACAATGGTGCCTCCTGGACGGAGCAAAATTTTGACCCTGATGGCAACCTGTATACCCTGCAAGTAGCCGACTTGGATGCAGACGGTGACCTAGATATTGTTGGCCCTAATGGCTTTAATGACCCCGTGAAATACTACCTCAACGAAACGCCCGCTGATCCGCCAGTAGCACCAACGGGGCTAATCGCCAGCTTAAAAAATGGCCGAAATGTTTTACTGAACTGGACGGATAATAGTGCCGAAGAAGGCGCCTACCTACTGGAGCGTATAGCTGGGAATGATTGGCAACTTTTGGCCAGTTTGCCCGCCAATACTACCAGCTTCCTCGACGAAACGACCCAACCAGCCACGGCCTACCGATATCGGGTACGAGCTACCAATGGCGGTGGAGCCTCGGAGAATGCGGTAAGTGAGACCCTTACCACCTGGGCCGAAGCAGGAACGATTAGTGCTAATCCTCCCGCAGGAAATTTCTTGGACCCGCCACTAGTGACCCTCAGCGGTATGCTGCCGAGTGGAGAGATTCGCTATACGTTGGATGGCTCGATCCCCAATGCTACTTCGCCCTTGTACACCACTCCTTTGCTTCTTGAGCAGTCATTGCTCCTGCGCGCCGTCGCCCTTGGCCCCATGCTGCTGCCCTCTGAGGAGTTTAGTGGTTTTTATAACGTGGCCATCGACGGAAATTTTCCACCACTAGCGGATGCTGGACCTGATCAAGCATTGGTGAGCCTAAGTGAAGTCCTTTTGGATGGAAGTAATTCTGTTGATTTTGATGACCCGCTGGATAGTCTGGTTTTTAGCTGGTCACAAATTAGTGGTCCGCCAGCCAACTTAGTGGGAATAGAAGAAGATTCGGCTCGCTTTACGCCAACCTTGGTCGGTGATTATGTTTTCGAACTGACGGTAGCAGACGAAGCTTCTGACGATCGGGATACCGTGCTTATTCAGGTAGCTGACCTAGATGCCGATTTGGTGGCCTACTGGCCCTTTAACGAGCCATCCGGGATGGTAGCTAGCGAGATAGTTGATGGGAAAAACGCGACTTTGACTACCGGTAATTCGTTCAGTGAAGGCTTGTTTGGTAACGCCCTGGCGGTGGATGGAGAAAATGGGCGGGCGGAAGCTCCCGCCATCGACGTTCTGGGGGATTCACTGACCATCACTGCCTGGATCAAGGCGGCGGACCTGGACAACGTCGAGGGGCGAATTGTGAGTAAAGCTGCCGGAACCAATGGCAATGATCATATTTGGATGCTTAGTCAGAACGGTGGTTCTGCACTACGTTTTCGCCTCAATACGGGAGGGCCAACAACGACTTTGATTAGCGAATCTGGGGTGTTGACCGCCGGGGAGTGGACTTTCATCGCCGCGGTATACGATGGCCAGGAAATGCGGCTGTACCGCGACCTAGAATTGGTAGCGAGGACTCCCAAAACTGGAGGTATTACTCAGGCACCCACGGTAGGCGTAAGCATTGGTAATCAACCCACGGGTGCGGGCGATCGCCCTTTTTCGGGCTTAATTGATGAAGTGAAGATCTATGCCGCCGCACTGACCACTGATCAATTAGAAGAATTGTTCGGAGCCTCCGTAGTTCTCCCCGTTAGCTGGCTGTCCTTCTCGGCCGAGGCCCGGGGGAAAACCGGATTCCTGCGCTGGGAAACGGAAGAAGAAACGGAAAATACTGGCTTTTACGTGGAAAGAACTGGCGAGGCTGACTTTACCGACATCGGCTTTGTTCCGGCGGGCTCGGGTAGTTATTCCTTCGTTGATGTAGCCCCGTTATCAGGGCAAAATTTCTACCGTTTACGTCAAGTCGATGTAGATGGAAGCTTTAGCTTTTCTCCCACTGTTAACCTGACAATTCAAGAAGAACTTTGGATTTACCCCGTTCCCGCCCGGACCTCGTTTACCATCGAAGCAGTGTCCGGCCACTACTATCGGGTACTTGACGCGAATGGGAGAATAGTCCACAACGGCAAAATAACCGGGGCGCGGACGCAGGTGCCGTGCGAAGGATGGAAGAGCGGTGCCTTTTTGGTGGAGGTGTTAGACAACTCGGATACCGTAATTGGCCGGGGTAGGGTGGTGCGGTAATTTGGTGCTATTGGTACTATTGGTGCTATTGGTCTGGAGTTCCCAAAATAACAGGCTTTCTCCTTTGATTTACCGCCAGACTACCGGTTCTTAGTAACGGTAATCTCGAGAACGAAATCTCCCGTAGTAAGTCCATTCGCTCCGGCAACGCCGAT
>JBCDGT010000117.1:0-7702 GCA_038750915.1 Bacteroidota bacterium | reverse complement strand
GGTTGGCTGCATTAGCCAGTTGGCCCTTGATCAGGGTCCCTTCGGGGCTGCCACTACAAGAAATAAGGCCAATGGCCAGCAAACAGACAAATAAATATTTTATGGTTTTCATGGTCTCACTTTTTCCAAAGAAGGTTATCAAGCCCTTAATTGTTGCTTAGAGTAGAACAAAGATACGTTCTTTGCTTTAAAACGACACTTGTAGTTTAAAGTTTTTTTGGGCGCGTCCGCAGGTGCTAGCAGCGTTTTACTCACGTAATACACCTCGCTCTCGTAGTAGCTGTAGCACCTCTTCTTTCGGAAGTGCATCCCGCTTATTTCCCTCACGGCCACTCATAGTTTCAGCGGCGAAAAGAGAATTAATGATCGCTTCTTCCGTAGCTTCAATAGCCCCCAAAAAAAGAGGAGACATGCCACTATTGGCTAATTCCTGCACCCCTCGTACCCGGCCTTCCCCAAGCTTAACGCGGTTTGATTCCGCCGTCGAGAAGGCAATCACGTAATCCCCACTACCGTTACTAGCAATACCCCCAGTCCTGGCCAGACCGAGCATACAGCGCTTTGCCAAGCGCTTGAGGTTACGAGCGCCAAGTGGTGCATCGGTTGCTACTATGATCATACAGGAGCCATCGGCGTGACTTTCCAATTCATTGCGAAAATAGTATTGCCCAAGCTTCTCCCCTACCGGTACTCCAGCAATTTGGAGAACACCACCAAAGTTGGTCTGCACCAAAACCCCTACTGTATATCCTCCTAACTTTTCCGGTAGTAATCTACTAGACGTACCGATTCCGCCTTTCCAGCCAAAGCAACTGGTCCCCGTCCCTGCACCAACATTGCCTTCGGTAACGGCTCCACCTTTAGCCTCCATCAATGCGGCCAATACGTGGGCCTCGGTAACGTGTCGACCTCTAATATCGTTGAGAAAACCATCATTGGTTTCTCCTACCACTGCATTTACGCTACCTACTCGCACGTTTTCCGGCCGCTGCAGGCAGTTAGAAATTAAAGCATTGATTCCGGTAGCGACACTAAGCGTGTTGGTAAGTACGATGGGTGTTTCCATTTCTCCAAGTTCCTGCACCTGGCTGTACCCCGCTAATTTTCCGTAACCATTGCCCAAATGGATGGCCGCAGGGACTTTTTCACGGTACATATTTCCAGCGTGTGGTAAAATCGCCGTGACACCAGAGCGAATACTATCCCCTATTATTAGCGTAGTATGACCAACTCTGACGCCACTTACATCAGTAATGGCGTTTAATGTACCCGTGGGCATTACCCCGAAGGGCACCCCCAAGTCACGCGGGCGAGACTGAGACATGAGCAATAGGTTTGTAAACAATAGTATCCAAGCAAGAACGAATTTCATACAGGCAAAGTAAACAGCTACTTAGTAAAGCAGGTATACATTTTTGCCCCTAAAACCAAGTTTAAACAGACATCTATTTATCCTCACCAACGTATCTTGCGGCTGTATGTCAAGCTACCCGATAATGCCAATAATGCGCTTAGTGCGCTTGCCCAACCTATTGGTGGTTGCGCTTACGCAGGCGCTTGTTTACTACCGCATCATCCAACCAGCACTGACTACCGAAGGCCTAACCGGAGTACTTAGCTCTTGGAAGTTCGTCGAACTTTGTGTGGTCACTCTACTGATTACAGCCTCCGGCTATCTGATCAATGACCTTCAGGACGGTAAAACGGACGAAATCAACCGCCCCGGCACCAACCCGGTAGCGGTTCTCGGGCGCGACACCGTAGTTTGGTTTTATGCGGTCACCTTGTTCGGCGGTTTCTTGATCAGCCAACTACTGGCCTACCGTCTTGACGAAAAGCAACTGCTCTGGATCTACCCAGTGGCCATTGGCATCCTTTCCATCTACAGTATTGGTATGAAACGAATACCCATACTCGGTAACTTTCTTGTAGCCGCCTACTGTGCCGGAGTACCTGGTATCCTGGTCCTAGCAGAAAGAAAGGCCATTGGGCAACTATTACAACTCAATCCAGAATTAGGCATGAATACCTTGCGGATTTGCCTTCTATTCATGGCTTTTGCTTTCGTTGCCACCCTGTTGCGGGAATTAGTGAAAGACCTGGAAGACATTCGGGGTGATCGTGAAGTTGGTCGCCGCACCATCCCCGTGATGTGGGGAGTTACCGCCAGCCGTAAACTGGCCGTCGTACTGGGCATCATGGTTATTTTCGCCATCCTTAGCCCCATCTTCCTCGGCTGGCCCGCCTTCCTTGAGCCGCCAATGATCGGTTGTATTAGCATTCTTCTATTGGCCCTTATTTATATCCTCGTACGCCTCATGTACGCCCGTGAAGTCCCCGATTATCACCGACTTAGCACCCAGCTAAAGTTGTTTTTACTTGGCGGCCTAGGTCTCCTAGTCTTCTTCTAAAGATTAGGTCCGTGCTCCTTTCGATAATTGGATGATATTTTTTAGCCATACTTAATAATCCATGCTACCTTTTCGCGCATGGAAAAGCTAATACTTACCCATTATCAGTCATCTTGGGCAGCAGATTTCAATGCCATCGAATCCGCTTTATTCCCCGCTTTGCTCGGCGAAAACACCTACTTAGAGCACGTCGGCAGCACCGCGGTTCCGGGTATGATGGCTAAACCGATCATTGATATCGACCTTGTCTTTCAGTACCCCGCTGAATTTGGGGAGATTAAGAAAGCACTCCACTCCCTGGGGTACCGACACCGGGGCGATCAAGGTATTCCTAGCCGAGAAGTTTTCAAGCGTACTCCTGGGCAAGCACATCCAATATTAGACTGTATCCATCATCACCTCTACGTTTGCCAAGCGGATAGTCGCGAGCTACACCGTCACTTACTTTTTCGAGATCACCTTAGGCAAAATCCGGAAGCCCGTCACACTTATATACAGTTGAAGTGCCAACTAGCATTACAGGCGGAAGGATTGCGGCGTAAATACGCAGCCCTCAAAGAACAAAAAGCACGCAATTTTATCGAAGAATGCCTGGCCAAAGCCACGGAATAGGCCAAAGGTTTCCCCGATTATCTTTGTCACACTATCTATTGCTACTTGTCGGTAGTTAACGAACGCTCAATCAATATGCAAATCCATCCTACCGCCATTATCGACGACGGTGCCCGCATCGGAGCTGGCACCAAGGTCTGGCATTTCTGTCACCTTATGCCCGATTGTGACATTGGGGAATCCTGTAGCTTGGGCCAAAATGTATTCGTTGCTTCCGGGGTCGTACTGGGCAGGAATTGCAAAGTGCAAAATAACGTTAGTCTTTACGCTGGGGTTATTTGTGGAAATGACGTTTTTATCGGCCCTTCGGCCGTCTTCACCAACGTTATTAACCCTCGTTCGGCCGTCAACCGAAAAAACGAGTACCTACCAACTATCCTAGAGGATGGTGTTACGGTTGGAGCCAACGCTGTCATTGTTTGTGGTACTCGCCTAGCCCATCATGCCTTCATCGGGGCCGGCAGCGTAGTGACGAAGGATGTGCCCGCCTATGCTCTAGTAGTAGGCAACCCCGCCCGCCAAATCGGGTGGATGAGTGCCGCCGGCGGACGCTTACACTTCAATGAGGCCGGAAGAGCCATTTGTTCGGTTACGGGGGAGGTATATACGCTAGAGAATGAGCAGGTCTTGCTACTTTGATGTTCCCTAATAATTCCTCCTAAATATCAACTCAGCAATTTACCTTCGCTCCAGCAAACCCTCGCGTTATCCCTAAGCAAAAACAAATCCGGTTTTTAGTAGTTGGCCTGGGTCACATCGGCCGGCGCCACGCGGCGCTCATTGCCGCGCACGGAGAAGCTGAAGTCGTCGCGATCTGCGATCCACTAGCCGCTGGAGCATTGAACTGGCCGGTGGGTGTAGATAAGTCTACTCCACATTTTACCAGCTTGGAGGAGGTACTATCTGGTGGGCCACCAGCGGACGTCGCCTGTATTTGTACCCCCAATGGTCTTCACGCCCCACAGGCTATCCGATGCCTAGCAGCGGGGCTCCATGTAGTGATAGAAAAGCCACTGGCACTAAATACGGTAGAGGCAAAAGCCATCATCACGGCGGCCAAGCGCGCCAAACGCCAGGTTTTTGGCGTAATGCAAAATCGGTACAGCCCGGCCTCTGCCTGGTTAAAAAGCCAGCTCGAGAACCAAGCCCTTGGCCGTATTCTCCAAGTACATCTTAGCTGTTTCTGGAATCGGGACCACCGCTACTATACCCTGCCACCCGACGGGCGACCTCACCCCTGGCATGGTGACACCAAACTCGATGGTGGGGTGCTGTTTACCCAGTTCGCCCACTTCATCGACTTGCTCTGTTGGGGGTTTGGGCCAGTAAAAGTGCACGCAGCCCGCTTCGCTAACCAAAACCACGAAGACCTCCACCTCTTTGCCGATTCCGGGACGATCCACTTCTCCCTGGGCGAAGGCACCCTCGGTAGCCTGAATTTCAGTACCGTGATCTGGGATCGCAATTTTGAGTCCACCCTCACCGTCATCGGTAGCAGGGGTACCATCAAGCTTGGCGGGCAATACATGAACGAGGTGCGCTATTGCCACGTCGAAGACCTAGATATGCCGGACCTTCCCGCCAGCAACCCCGCCAACAATTACGGACCGTACACCGGCTCTGCCGCCAATCACCATTTCGTGATTGACAACGTAGTCGACGTCCTTAAAGGGCGCGCTGAGGTAGCTACTACGGCCGAGGAAGGGCTGGCCGTAGTGCGGGTAATCGAAGACATTTACGCGCTAGGAAAACTGGAGAATGGACAATGAGTAAATATCCATCCAATTTGTAACTACCTAGGCCACTGAAAACCGAACACTCGGATGAACGGGCTATGCCAGCACGCTCCGAGGTCCTCCGTCTCTACGTTAAATTGACGAATCAAAGGTCCTCGGAGCGTCTCTGACCTAAGTCGGGACCTCCGAGTGTCCTGTAGATATTTACCGAGCGGGTTCCCCCTACTCTTCTTCGTTATTCACTCACTATCACTCGCCGCACGGCGCTACCGAGGCCGTCGGTCAATCGTAGGAAGTAAAGACCGGGGCGGACGTTGGTCCTTAACGACAAACTTTGCGCGCCACTATTCCTTGCACCTGCGTATAAGCGCCCTAAATGACGGCCGGAGACGTCGAGTAAATCGACTTGCACCGTCGCCGGAGTTGCCAGGTCAAAGTTCAGTTGGAAGGCTCCAGTATTGGGGTTCGGTAGCAATTCCATTTGCAAGCGGGCCACGGCCCGGTCGTTTGTGGAAGTACCGATGTTGTTATCGCCATTACGCACTATTCGCTGGGAGAGGTACACCTCGAATTCACCGGGCGCGAGGGTGATGCTTTCCCCAGTACTCTGTACGTCGAGGGTGCGGTTTTGATCGTAAGCGTACCAAGCTCCCGTGTTAGGGAAGACATTATTGATGGTCAGCTCGGTGACCCCAAAGTTACCCACAATAACCGCATCGCCATCTGCACCCCGCAGGTGAAGGAGCTTACCTGCTTGGCTGAGTTCTTGACGTACTACCTCGCCGTGGAAAAAGTCGTAGTTGTTGCGCAAGTAAAGGAGATCCGCAATCCAATCGTAGACGTCCTGTCGGTCTGCTTCGGCACGGTAATCCCAGCGAATGGGTTTGGGATCCGTACGACAGCCCTCGTTTTCAGTACCATTCTGGCAATAATTGATGGCGAAATCGTAGCCCAATTCCCCGAACTGCCACAGCATTTTCGGGCCGGGAACGGTATAGAAAAAAGTGCTGGCCAACTCTACCCGCTCTAGGCCGGTGGCTTGGTCGGTTACGTCGTAGCTACCGGCAGAATTGCCAAACTTTTCGTTCTTCACCTGCATTCGTTCTTCGTCGTGGCTTTCCATATAGCCCATCTGGTTGAGGCCGGCAAAGCCATTGTTGGTGGCCAGTGCCCCACGCAAGTTGCTAGGATAGCCCATGGAAGCTTCAAGGTACTGGTTATGCAATCCACCTCCTGTCCAGAAGTACATCTCGTTACCGTACTGCCCCAGCTCGTTTTCTTCCCGAAGTTCTGCCAGGTGTTCCATAATCATGTAGGTCTCAGAGTCGACACTCCAGACAAAGTCGGCGTAGTCTTTGATGATCGCTACTCGATCGGCATCGTAGCGGTTCCAGGCGCCGACGTCAGCGGAAAAATTCTGGGTAAAGCCCTTGCTGAGATCGAAGCGAAAGCCATCGATACGGAATTCCTCGATCCAGTATTCCAGGGTAGTTTTCACGAATTCTTGGGTTAACTCACTTTCGTGGTTGAAGTCGTAGCCTACGTTAAAGGGGTGTTTGGCTTCTACATTCAAATAGGGGTTATCGGCCGTGGGGCGGAAAGCCGTCTCATCCCACCACATGCGCGCGAGGGCGGACTGGCCAAAAGCGTGGTTATACACCACGTCGAGCACCACGCCCATTCCACGCTGGTGACAAGCATCGACGAAAGCTTTGAAGTCTTCAGGGCTACCGTAGTACTTATCGAGGGCCATATGGAAGCTTACGTTGTAGCCCCAGCTGATGTTGCCTTCAAACTCGCTCACGGGCATCAGTTCGATGGTATTTACCCCTAGACGCTCTAAGTAATCAAGGGTATCGGTGAGGGATTTATAGCTGTGGTCCGCCAGGAAATCACGGACGAGTAACTCATAGACCACCATCTTTTTCGGGTCTGGGCGTCCGTAGTCGGTACTAGATTGCCAAGCGTAGGGGGCGACGCCGCGCCGGTGCCAGCTAAGGATGCCAGAAGCATTATCGGGGTAAGCAGGCAGATCGGCAAAGGTGCTCGCTTCGATAAAAGGATCATTGAAGGGGTCGAGCACCAGTGTACTGTAAGGGTCTGGTTGTACGATCGTACCGTCAATTAGGTACTGGTAAAGTATATCCTCCCCTTCCTCGAGCCCGGTGAGGGTGATCCAGAAAGTCCCTTCGTCGGAAGTCCGCTTCATGCGGCTGTCCGCATTAGGCGTCCAATCGTTGAAGTTGCCGATCACGAAGACGTCAGATTTACCGGGAGCCCTTAGCTGGAGGGTGAGGTCACCGTTGGGCATGTCTACGGCGCCGGGCCGGAGGCCGGCCGGAGGCTCGGCTGTTTCCGGGGCACCAGTGACGAAAGTAATGACGTCAGTAGCCATTTCTCCTCCGAAAGAAGCCGTTAGGGTGTAGGTAGTAACCCCTCCTGCAGGTAAAACAAAAGTTTCGTCAAAAGCCGCAACGTCGGTAGCGGTAAAAACATCGGTCGTTCCGTCGCTAATGGTCAGGTCCGCGCTCACGTAAGCAGTACCCATCAGGTTGATGGAAGTACCAGCGGTAGCCGTTACAATTTCCCCCGTTGGGCTCGTAAATTCAGTCACCAATTCCGCATTCAGTATAAAGGAATCTTGGACTACTTGTTCGCCAGCCGTCGCCACGATCTTCACGGTGTGAGGACCGCTGTTGGTGAAGATGACGTCGGTCATCAGTTCCGTCCCCGTGACGGAAGAGACCAGCACGTCGTTGTCAAACACTTCAATGGTGGCCTCCGTAGTGGCTCCGGCCAGAACCGGTAGTGGCTTACCCAAAGGCCAGGTATCTTCTCCGGGGTCTCCAGCCACCGTAATACCGAGTACCCCGCCGCCGGCAGTGACGTCGACGAAGATGTCAGCTCCGCCGGTGGCTTTGCCTTCCCGGCTATTATTGCCTT
>JBCDGT010000116.1:0-7719 GCA_038750915.1 Bacteroidota bacterium | reverse complement strand
CGTGAGGTCAAGGGGCTACCCGACAAGCCAAAGCTGGCCAACATCAGCTGGTCGCCCGATCAGCAAATGGCCGCCATGACGCACACCACTAGCGAGGGGGTAGAAATCTGGGTACTCGACGTAGCCAAAGCCGAAGCCCGCCGTCTGACGGATGCCTCCGTCAACCCGATCAACGCCAATTTGCGCGACGTCATCAACTGGTTTGAGGACGGTAAATCCATGCTGGTCAAGCTACTTCCCGAAAGTCGACTCCCTCTCATCGACGGCAAAACCGCCGTGCCCACCGGCCCTACCATCTCTACTGCCGACGGGAAAAAGGCCCAGAACCGTACCTACCAGGACCTGCTTAAAAACCCCAACGACGAACACAACTTCGAACAGTTGGCTCAGTCGGCCATCTTCAAGCTGGACCTTGAAGGCAATCTCACCCCCTGGCTCCCCATCAATATGTACCGCGGTATCACCTTTAGCCCCAACGGGAAATACGTGATGGTAAGAACCGTCCAACGTCCTTTCAGCTACCTAGTGCCTTACAGCCGCTTCCCGTCCATTACCATCATTTACGATACCGATGGCAAGCAAGTGGCTACCGTCAATACGGTGCCCCTAATCGAAGATCTCCCAAAAGGCTTTATGGCCGAGCGGAAAGGACGGCGTGACATGAGCTGGCGAGCCGACCACCCCAGCACCCTGGTGTACACAGAGGCCCTTGATGAGGGAGACCCCGCCGTTGAGGTAGACTTCCGCGACCAGGTATACCAACTCGAGGCTCCTTTTACCGGGGAGGGCAAGCCCCTGATGAAAACCATCAACCGCTTTGGCGGAATCATGTGGGGTAACGAGAACACTGCGGTAGCCTACGATTATTGGTGGGACACCCGCAATACGAAGACCTACCTGTTTGACCCTAGTGCTCCCGAAAAAGATCCCACCGTCATCTCCGACCGCAACTACCAAGATCGGTACAGTGACCCCGGTAATTTGGTTACGACCCGCAACGAATACGGTAGCTCCGTAATAGCACTAGACGGTGGATCTGCCTTCTTACTGGGGGCCGGTTACTCCAAAGAAGGACAATTTCCCTTCCTGGATAAGATCGACTTAGCGGCAAATAAAACGGAACGGCTTTACCAATCCACCTACACGGATAAGATCGAAAGTCTGCGTGATTTTGACGTTAAGACCAAGCGCCTACTCGTCCGGATTGAATCTCCGACCGAGTACCCGAACTATGCTTTCCGCGACGTCCGGAATAAGCGCTTGACCAAAGTGACTGATTTCGCCAATCCTTTCGAAGGCCTTGACGCCGTCCACAAGGAAGTCATCACCTACGAGCGGGAAGATGGGCTGGAGCTTTCCGGCACCCTTTACTTGCCCGACGGCTACGACCGCAACAAGAAGGATAAACTACCCATGATCCTGTGGGCCTATCCCCGGGAATACAAGGATAAGGCCAGCGCTTCCCAGAAGACCAGCAATCCGAATGAGTTTATTTATCCCTACTACGGTAGTCCCATTTACTGGGTAAAGCGTGGTTACGCGGTGCTGGATGACGCCGCATTCCCAATTGTTGGTGAAGGAGAAGAGGAACCCAATGACTCCTTCCGCAAACAATTGGTGGGCAACGCCAAAGCCGCCATCGACGCCGTTGACGAACTGGGCTACGTAGACCGGGAACGGATTGCCGTCGGCGGCCACAGCTACGGCGCTTTTATGGTCGCCAACCTGTTGAGTCACTCCGATCTCTTTGCGGCGGGCATCGCCCGCTCGGGCGCCTACAACCGGACCTTGACGCCCTTTGGGTTCCAGAGTGAGCAACGCAGCTACTGGGATGCCCCCGAGGTATACTACACCATGAGCCCCTTCATGCACGCTGATAAGATGAAAACACCACTACTACTTGTGCACGGGGAAGCGGATAACAACTCTGGCACCTACCCCCTACAAAGTGAGCGTTACTTCAATGCCCTCAAAGGTTTAGGGGCAACGGTCCGCTTGGTGATGCTACCGAAGGAAAGCCACGGCTACCGCGCTAAAGAAAGCATCCTCCATCTGCTATGGGAGCAGGACCAGTGGCTGGAGAAATTCGTGAAGAACAAGGGAGAAGTGAAGCCGTAATTTGGTCTGTTGGGCTGTTGGGCTGGTAGACGCGCTGCTTGTATGCTGGTTCTAGATGGACACTCGTAGGTCCCGACTTACGTCAGTAACACTTCGAGGACCTCTCACGGTGACTTTTAGTGAAGAAGCGGAGGACCTCGGAGCGTGCTGGCGTAGCTAGTTCCTCCGAGTGTCCAGCTTTTAACCACCTACGTACGTAGTTACGGAATGACAAACCGTTTTTTTGGCAGAGAGGCAACGGTCTGGGTGAGATGTTCGTCTCTACGAGCAACTGGAATGTAAAACCCTCACCTACCTAGACTACGCTATCACCATGACTTTTTCTTTTCCTCTCCGTGGTTGCCTCGCCACGGCACTGCTCTTACTGCCTACCCTCGGCACCTGCGTCCTCGCCCAACAACTTCCGGGCCAAAC
This sequence comes from Bacteroidota bacterium, assembly GCA_038750915.1. Taxonomy (GTDB): domain Bacteria; phylum Bacteroidota; class Bacteroidia; order Chitinophagales; family Saprospiraceae; genus Neolewinella. The sequence continues at coordinate 5,187 of JBCDGT010000116.1, read as the reverse complement.
CATTAAGGGGAGTGTAGTCGATCGAGAATCGTTGCAACCAATTATTTCCGCCTCCGTATACGTCGTCGGCACCGAGCCTCCCTTGGGGGCCATTACGGACGCGGACGGGCAGTTTCGCATCGAGAACGTGCCGCTCGGCCGGCGCAGCCTGGTCATCTCCAGCCTGGGTTACGAAGATGCGGTGGTGCAAGAACTAGTAGTTGGTGCTGGTAAGGAAGTGGACCTAAGGATTCAGCTGACCGAATCTTTGGTCGACCTATCGACGGTAGAAGTTACCGCAGCCCGCTTGAATGGCACGCCGAACGACGAGATGGCCACCGTCTCCGCCCAATCCTTTAGCGTGGAACAAACCAAGCGCTACGCTGCGGCGATCAACGATCCCGCGAGGATGGCCCTGTCTTTTGCGGGCGTCGCTGGTGGGGATGATGAATCCAATGAGATCATTATTCGGGGGCAATAGTCCGCGAGGTATGCTCTGGCGGATGGAGGGTATTGAGATTCCTAACCCTAACCATTTCAGTGAAGAAGGCGCTAGCAGTGGCGGCATCAGTGCTTTGAGTGTTAACGTGTTGGCCAATAGTGATTTCTTTACCGGGGCTTTCCCCGCCCAGTACGGAAACGCCACTTCAGGTGTTTTTGACCTTCGCCTGCGGAGGGGTAATAACGAGAAGCGCGAGTATGCCCTGCAAGCGGGGGTTTTAGGGCTGGACATCGCCGCCGAAGGCCCCATTGGAGCCAAGGGTGGTGCCTCCTACCTAGTCAACTACCGTTACTCTACCCTATCGATTTTGGAAGCGATCGGCGTAAGTATTTCCGGAGAAGGTAGTTCTACTAACTTTCAGGATGCTACTTTCAAACTCCACTTTCCCACCAAAAAAGATGGATACTTTTCCGTCTGGGGGCTAGGCGGACTGAGCGGCGATGAATACCAATTTGATGGAGACCCCGAAGTATCCAGCTTTACTTCCAACCGAGGAACCGTCGGAGCCAACTACTTCCACCGACTGAGCGAGAAAAGCTACCTCGAAGGCATCCTTAGCTACTCCATCACCCGAAGTGATGACGACTACGACGACGGTACTTTTCTCTTCGACGACCGGTATACCAACCGGTCCCTCCGCGGTAGCCTGCGGTACAACCAAAAGATCAACGCTCGCCAGACGCTGCAGCTCGGAGCCATTGCCCACGGGCTGAGTTATGACCTCCTAGAAGCTTTTGAAGAAGGCGGAGAACGGACGATCAACCTGGAAGATTCCGGAGATACTTACCTGCTGCAGGCCTACGCTCAGTATAAATACCGCCTGCGGCAAAACGTAACGGCTACCGGTGGTATCCACACCACTTACTTCGGCTTAGCAGGGCAAAACACCATCGAACCTCGCTTGGGTTTACGCTGGAATTATCAACCCGGCCGCTCGCTCAGTTTTGGCGCTGGCCTCCACAGTCGGGTAGAAGCCCTCCCGGTTTATCTGGCCGAAGTGCCTCAGGATAACGGTCCGAGCCAACGACTCAACCGGGACCTCCCGCTACAAACTGCAGCTCACGTGGTGATCGGTCACAGCTGGCGGTTCCACGAACGCTGGCGTTGGCAGCTCGAAGTGTACTACCAATCGCTGAATAATGTAGCCATTGCCGCCGTTGGGGTAAGCGATCCTTTTGGCGCTTCCCAATCGGCCATCAATTTCCGCAACGGCTTCTCCAACGACGAATTGGCCGCTGACGGAACGGGTAAGAACTACGGTATTGAAAGTACCCTAGAACGTTTTTTCACCGGTGGCTGGTATGCCATTTCGGCTACTTCTCTTTTTCGCTCCCGCTACGTCGCTCGTGACGGGGTCGAACGTCCCACCCGCTTTGCTTCCGACTTCGTCCAAACCTTCCTCTGGGGCAAAGAATGGACCGTTGGTAAAGCCGGCGTAAATACCCTAGGCCTGAATCTCCGACTCAACTGGTCGGGCAACAACCGCGAGGCCCCCATAGATCTGGAAGCTTCCCGTCAAGCAGGTCGCACCGTGCGGGATTGGTCGCGAAACTTCGAACAAAGCCTACCTAATTACTTCCGCCTGGATACCGGCATCCGCTTTCGGAAAAACAAGAACAACCGCAGTTGGGTCCTTTCTCTGGACATCCAAAATGCCACCAATAACAGCAACGCCTTTTCCCTCTTCTACCGCAGCAGCATCGATCAGATCGTCCCGCAAACGCAGCTGGGCCTGATTCCCGTGCTGAATTATCGGTTGGAGTTTTGAATTAGTCTATTAGCACCAATAGCACCAATAGCACCAATAGCACCAATAGCACCAATAGCACCAAATTACTAAACAATCCCCATCCGTCCCAAATCCAGTTCGATCCGCTTACCTCCTTCCCTGATGGACTGATAAATAGCTTCGACGATGATCATATCCCGTTTCCCCATTTTACCCGGGGCGAGGTTCTTGTCGCCGAAGAGGATGTGGCGGGCGAAGCCATCCATTTGCAGGGCTTGCTGCCGGCGGTGCTCGAAGGTAATCTCCATTCCTTCAGAAGTACGACCGCTGAGTGGGCCGTAGTTATTAGCGGGGTTAAGCTCGAACCAACCTTTGTCGCAGCTGGCGAAAAGACGGTTGACGTTGGCGTTGTGGGAGGTGTAAATATTCCCAGTGGCTCCATTCGGAAAGGTGAATTGGGCCGTGATCGTTTCGTCGGTATCCTTGAAGTAATCGGGGCGGGTGGTGAACTCCTGGGCGGATACAGAAGTAGGGTTGTGGCCGCAGCTGTAAATGGCGCTCTGGATGGCGTAGACACCCATGTTCATCAAGGCACCACCACCGGAGAGCGCTCGGTTCAGGCGCCACTGCTCGGGATTTCCACGGGAATAGTAGGCGGCATCCGCAGATACGTGACGGACGTAGCCAAAGGTCTTTTCGCGCACCATCCGTTTGACTTCCTGGGTGTAGGGTTCGAAGTGGAGGCGGTAACCGACCTGTAATTTAACGTCGGCACTTTCACAGGCTCTGATGATGGCATCGCATTCTTCGACACTTACCGCCATGGGTTTTTCGCAGATGACGTGTTTGCCCGCCCGGGCCGCTCGAATACAGAAATCGGCGTGCATAGAATTGGGGAGTACGACATAAACGATGTCGATGGCCGGATTACCCACTATCCTATCGAAGTTATCGTAGTCGTAGATGTTCTCGTCCGGCAACTGGTACTTCTCCTTCCATGCTTTGGCTTTTTCTGGGGTTCCCGTAACGATACCCGCCAGGTAGCAGTGCTCCGTTTCCTGCAGGGAAGGAGCTAGCTGGTATTCACTATAACGCCCCAAACCTACTAAGGCTATCCCTAGTTTTTTAGCTGATGCGGTGGTTGGTTCCTTTGCCTCCGACTCCGTACAGGCGGAGGCGAGCTTACCGGTTACGGCCAGGCCGGTGAGGCTGGCCAGGGTGCGATTGAACGATCGTCTGCTGTGATTTTTCATTGGCGAAAGATACGGCGCGGACGCAGGTGTTCACTGAGCTCGTCGAACGTGTGCCATGGAAAGTGCATAGAGACCTACAGACAAGGCATGCCTTGTCTGTACGAAATCTGAAAGGAGAAGATTTACTGTACCTTACCTAACGTAGCAAGCAAAAAGCGCTGCTAGTACTTTCGCCGGCTTGTCCGATCTGCCCGGATGGGTTTTGCTGCACTGGATGACCGTACTCCGGGTGGCGGTGAGCCAGCGGAAGCGCTCCGCTCGATCCAGGGTACCAATGCGGCCGCCGGCGGGGCCGCCCTGGCAGATGAGGTCCCAGGCGCGGAGGTAGTCGGCTAATTCTTCCAGCTCCACCTCCGGGTCGAAGGCGGTCAGGCGGTCAGCGTCCAGGCGGTATTCGATCCCGAGAAATTTCAGGCGCTTGGAGAAAAGAATGACGCCCACGTTGACGAATTCTTCTAACTCCACCCGGGGTACGTAGCGGATAACGGCGTACTCATACGGTTGCATTCCGGGCATCTTCAGCTTCTTTGGTGAGGGCTTCCAGTTTGGCGATCCGAGTATTCAGGTAGGCGAGGTAAGTCTGACGTTTTTCTTCCGGATCCAGGTCGCTGCCTTCTTCCTCCAGCCAATCGTCCGGCAACAGGGCGACTACGGCAGCGATGAAATCTGGCGTAAGGGTTTCCTTGATGACTGCGGCAGCGGCGGGGAGTTCGGTTGCCTTTTTCAGCAGCACGTGGTCCTTAATGGCCGGGAAGTTGCGCTCGGCGTGGGCTTCCCAGCCATTCCAGGCGTGGTGAAAGTAGAGGCTGGCACCGTGGTCGATCAGCCACAATTCCCGTTTCCAGATCAGCAGGTTTGTATTGCGGTGGGTGCGGTCGATATTGGTGATGAGGCTGTCCAGTAGTACCACTTTAGAAGCTTCCAGGGGTGCCGCCTGGGAGACTAGTGGATCGTAGGTTATCGCCCCGGCCAGGTAGTGCAACCCCAGGTTAAGACCGACGCTGAACTTCAGCAAATCCTGGATTTCTTCGTCCGGCTCCGTTTGGCTAAAGGAATTATCGAGGTCTAAAAAGACGAGTTCCGGCATCCGCAGGCCAATGGCACGCGCCAGTTCCCCACCGATCAGTTCCGCAATCAAGGCCTTCTTCCCCTGGCCAGCTCCCCGGAACTTTAGTACGTAAGGGAAGCCATCGTCTGCATCCACGATGGCGGGCATAGAGCCACCCTCCCGCAAAGGAGTGACGTAACGGATAACGTTGGCGTGGCGGAGTTCGGGAGCGCGCATGGGGCGGAAGGTAATTGATTTTTGGCTTTTCGCTCATCTCTTTCCGCTCATCAGTTGCATCTCACATTTCACACATTCGATGAACTTTTGCGGCTACGCCAGCAAAAGATGCAGCCGCTGAGGAAATGAAGCCAGGTGCTTATCTTACCGATTATTTATTACTCTTTCTCTTAAAAGCCTCCACGAACACCCCCAAACGAGCCCTAAATCAAGCCTACCGCAAGGAAAAGGTTACCTGTACGAAGAATTTATCCCTTAGACAAGAATCTTTGGCCTATTTACCTAAGGTAATTAAGCGATGCCCTTATCGATTAGGTCAGCTGCGAACATGTAGCATTCACCCCCCAATTTCAGATAAGTTTTCATGAAAGACATTCACGATATCCAACAATTGTTAATTGCCTTCCGTGACGAGCGAGATTGGGAACAATTCCATAAT
>JBCDGT010000115.1:0-7740 GCA_038750915.1 Bacteroidota bacterium | reverse complement strand
CCCTGAAGCCACATTTCTGGGCAAAGGAAGCTGGACTTGCCGAAGAGAACATCCAGGCGCGGGCCCGGGGCATGCTCCTCATGGCCCTCAGTAATAAGTTCGGAAATATCTTACTGAACACCAGTAACAAATCCGAAATGGCCGTTGGCTACGGCACCCTTTACGGCGACATGTGCGGCGGCCTGAGCGTGATCGGTGACGTCTACAAAACGGAATGCTTCGAGCTCGCCCGCTACATCAACAAAGACGGTGAGGTCATCCCCGAAAACATCATCACCAAGCCCCCCAGCGCCGAGCTCAAACCCGACCAGTTCGACTCCGACAGCCTACCGCCCTACGATCAGCTCGACCAGGTACTTTACCAGTACATCGAACAAACCCAGAGCCCCCAAGACATCATCGAAATGGGCTTTGATGAGGCCCTTGTCAAGCGGACCCTCCGCCTCGTAAATATCAACGAATTCAAGCGCTATCAAACCGCACCTGTACTCCGCGTTAGCCGTAAAAGCTTCGGGATGGGCCGGCGGATGCCGATTGTGGCGAAGTATTTGAATTAGGCCTTGCTGCCGCAACTTTTAGTAATTGGTAGTTGGTAATTAGTATACTAAAGCGCGCAGCGTGCTTTCAGGGTTCGGGACTAATTACCAATTACTAAAAGCGCGTAGCGCGTCCAGCAAAAGGCTTTTGGCTTTTACTTCTCTTCGATCAATTCCACGAAAGTCCCGTCTGGATCTTGTACGAGGACGAAAGCCTGGGGCTCCTCCTCCGAACCGATATTTATCGGCGTCTTGCCTTTGAATTCTATGTTGGCCGCGCGCAGGCGCTCTACGAAGGGGTCGATGTCTTTTACGTAGACGGTGAGGTACTGGACGCTGTTGTCGTCGTGGATAAAGGCACTATTGTCGTGAGCCTTTACCGGAGGATCAGTGGTGACAAGCTTCAGGATGGTAGCAGCGTCTCCTTTACCGAAACTGTACTGCTTGATGGACAGGGGTTGGTTGTCCGTCAGCCCCGACTGGATGCCGAAGCCGCCTTCTAGATCGAAGCCACCAGCTTCCGGTAAGCCGAGGATGTTGTGGTAAAAGTTGATAGACGCGTCAAGGTCGGCGACCATGAGTCCGATAGCGATGGACCTACTGGCAAAATCAGTGTCATTCTCGTCGATGAGTTCGACGGCGGTATCAGCGGCCTCCGTGGCGGCTTCCTCTACTTTTTCGACCGTATTTTGGCAGGCGAAGACGAAAGAGGCCATAAAGGCTAAAACAAATAAGCGGGGCATGATGGTAGTTTTCATGCCTTTAATCTACAAAACATTAAAAATCCAACCCTATGAATCCTATTACCACGGGCCTGTTGGGCCTTTCCGTTGCCGATGCGATCGGCGTACCCGTCGAGTTTCAGTCTCGCTTGGAACTCGATAAAAACCCCGTGACTGATGTCCGTGGCTACGGCACTTACAACCAGCCACCCGGTTACTTTTCCGATGATAGCAGCCTGGCCTTCGGCCTGGCGGAAAGCCTGGCGACCGGGCGTTTCGATTTAGTGGATCAAGCCAAGCGGTTGATCAATTACCTCAAACACGGGTATTGGACACCAGATAACCGTGCCTTTGACATTGGGAATACTACTCGCCGCGCCATCTATGTATTGGAAGGCATCATCGAGCAAGGAACTCACGAGAAATTACCAAGCTTAGCGCAACGCGCCGATGAATTCGACAACGGTAACGGCGCCCTCATGCGCATTTTCCCCCTTTACGCTCACCTGCGCAAACGCCCTTTAGCAGAATGGTTTGACCTGATATGGCAGCACTCCGCTTTAACCCACGGCCACGTTCGCTCCGCCCTTTGTTGCTTTCTCTACCTGCGTTTTTGCTCCTTCCTTGCCGACGGCCACCACCAAAGGAATGCCCTTAAAAATGCCCGAGCCGAAACCATCGATTTGATGGCACAAATCAAACCACCCAAAGCAGAGTACGATGCATTAGCAACCATTATCAAAGCTGACTTCCGTAAGTTGGCGCGTACGCAGGTGCGAGGTTCCGGTTATGTGGTGCAATGTTTGGAAGCCGCGCTATGGTGCCTTTTCCATTCGGATGATTACCGGTCGGCCGTACTACAGGCCGTCAACCTGGGGGAGGATACGGATACTACGGCCTGTGTAGTGGGCGCTCCGGCAGCATTGATCTATGGCGTTGACGCCATCCCCGCTAACTGGCTGGAGGCCCTGGCGCGAAGGGAAGAAATTATTGATTTGGGAGAGCGGTTGTGGAGCGCGTATTAGGGTAGTAATGCTACCAAATTTTCCTTTACCCAGGACATTGTTTCTTCTGGTTCATAGGAAATACCTGGCCGTAAGATGGCTTCCATATCTCCCATGAAGTCGGAGTCCAGTGATTTTGCCTCCAGGTTCAAAAGAAATTCCTTGCGGCTAGGTGGGCGCTTACCGGTGGAAAAGCGAATGTACTCTTGGAAACAACGAACAATTTTTTCCGCATCAAGTGTTTGCCGTCGGCGAGCATAATCCAGATCGAACAGATCGCGCCCTTTGCTGCGCTGATATAAGGCTCGGAGCTTAGTGCCTAGTAGCTCGTGCAGGTCATAGGTCCGAATTTGGGCGGTGCCATTAAACCACCCATTAGCGATCTTGAAAGGAAAGTCGACCCAGGGGAAAACGTTGAAATGTTCCTTGCCGTTAATTTCGATTTTAAGTCGTAGTCGCTCTCCGGAAAATTCTGACGTGAAACGATAAAAAGCCTTAGCACCATGACCACCCACTTTAGTTCTCCTAGGCTCTTCGAAAAAGTCAATTACCTCACGCAGGCGTTGCATGATCGGCCCGATGGGGGCAGGTTTTATCTGTACCAAGTCAATATCCTCGGAGTAGCGTGGTGCCGGCTTCAGGTAAAGTTTGTGGAGGGCCGTTCCACCGCGAAAGGCTAGGCGTTCCCGGAGGAAGTCGTCAGAAAAAATATGGATTAGGGTACGGCTGATGAGGAGGTCTTGTTCTATTTGATCCGGCGTTTGCCAAGGGTAATCATTCCCCCACTCAAGAATATAGGTATTAGGTATCATAAGTCACTATCGAGTATTAGGTTTTGATCTATCTTCCAGCGGTTATCAACACTTCCCGCTTTCTGTTTTGAAGAAGGTCGAAGTAGGATGGGATAAAAATCAGATTTTGCGAGGTGATCAAAAATTTGGTCTGCTAATTCCTCTTCTCCTCCTAACTTATCTAGGATAAAGCCAAGGCGCTGCAAAGTGGTTTTTTTCGGATACCAATCCAGCAAGGTAGCTAAATCGTCAGACGATATTTCTTCTGCCAATTCTTCAATATTCGCTAACATCCTATTTAATCCGCCAAGTTTGGTGAGATAGTTTATCAGGTCTACTGCTGTAAGGGCTGGGCTTGAAACATTAAAGTACCCTGAATCGGACTTGCGCTTATTAATGTTTCCTTTTGGCCAGTTAGAAGTATGAAAAAAATTAATCCGATAACTCCCTTTAGCTATATCTAACAGCTGTGGTAATTCCACCATAACATAATCCTCCATTACTTGCTGATGGGCTGCGCCATGTATTCTTGATGCAGTATATAAGCTCACATAATACCTCCTGTCTAAATACTTGAACATCTTATCTACGTATAATCGTAAAGGGATGCTACCAAAAGCGCTGTACCGAGGAGGAATAATTAGATAAAACCCTTGGCGCAAATTGAATAATTTCTTTTCTACTACTAGCCGTGCAATTTCACTCCTTAACCCTACTGGAGATTTTCCAGAAACACTTGTTAGTTCTTTCCAACTAAAAGCATACTTCTCTCGGGCTTGAAGGTTAAAAATGTATTCTTTTACGCTCATTAGTTAAAATATGAGTTTTATACCACTGAAAAACATAACACTCATAAAAAGACTAAGGTTGAATTGTGTTGAAATTTACTCTCCTCTCCTTTTGTGAACTAGTACAGCGCCTGAACAATGAACATTGCACCTGCGCCCGCGCAATATTCCAACATACTTTGTCCACCCACCTTCAAGCGTAGGTACCGCAGAGAAATCACACTCCTCAAAAAATCCCATACCCCACCGTCCACTCGATGTAATCCGCACCAAAACTCCGGCCTTTGTATATCACACCCACCTCTAAGCCACGCCAGACGCGGTAGCGGAGGCCAAAGCGCTGGTAAACCCTTTTTTCATAAGGGTAGCGACGCCAGACGTATACACCGGCGCCCAGCAGGAGGCTCCAGCGATTGTATACGGCTTCATAGCCGGCAAAAAGTCCGGCACTCCAGTAATTGGCTGGGTTGTTCCGATCTTCCACTGGTACGATATCCCTACGGTCTTCGCCGGAATTATTGGAACCGTCATAAAAAAGGTCCAACTGCGCCAGCCAGCGGGTCCGGTAGCCACTCCACCAGCGATAGGCTAGGCTAGTGGTTGTACTGAAGTAGCGACCTCCATCGATAGCCAGTTGCTTGGTGCCAATAGCCTGAGCGATAAAAAGTCCGTGGCGGCCGCGCCAAGTTGGTATCTCACGGCGGCTGGCTACCGCTGGCCGTCCCTGTGGAAAGTACTGCAATTGAACCTTTGGACCGATCAGGTTCAGCCCTAGGTTGGGTTGCCGCCAAGAGCCATTACTAAAATGCACCAAGCTGATCCCGGCCCGAGCATCAAGCCGGGGCGTAAGCCGACGACTAACCCACACGGCTGCATCGAGGTAGGTATTGAGCAGGGTGGAGAGGTAAAGATTGCGGGGATTCGTAAATGGATCGTAGGTACGGAAATGCCCACTAAGTCCACAACTCAGGTGAACACCATAATTCCACTTTCGCTCCGCACCGTAAGGCCTGACAGGAATGTCTACGTAAGCAAAAGCAGCGAGGGGCGTACCGAAGAGGGTGTCTTGAGAAAAGTTCACTGCATAAATTCCACCGCCCCACTCGGGGTAATTCCAGAGTTCTTGATAAAGACGTTTCCCCGTAGTCTGTGCGCCCACACGTACATCGAGAGATTGATAGGGTGGCGCAATGAAGCCATCCGGGATGGTGCCGTTCAGAATGTTGTAACCAAAAGAAGGAGAGACCGATAGCTTAGGGAAGTTACGAGTAGTGTTCGTAGACGAGCTAGTGGACAAAGGTTGATCAAAAAAAGAATACAATTCTCGGACAGGAACCCGTGCAAGACCTTGGCCGGAAAGTTGTATTGGTAAAACTCCCCCAAGCCAAAGCCCTAGCAGGCATAAAATGGGATAAGCTAAAGAAGGGCTAATGGGTAATTGGTATTTAGAAATTAGGGTAACTACTCGCACTGATGTCTTGGCTGGATGGTGTGCAAGATAGGCCTACGAAAAGCTATTCCATTAACCTTTCTCTGCTTCCGCATAGCCCGCTAAATCTGCACCTGTGGTCGCGCCAAAAACTTCTAGAAAACAGTTCCTTTATTGACAACCAAAATACCAACAAAAACATTTACTTTCTATTAGAACAAACCGCCGTTTTTTACCACCTCCGCCCATGGCCTTTCAACTTAAGTCTCCCTTCAGCCCCACTGGTGATCAGCCGCAGGCGATCGAACAGATTGTAACCAACGTAGAAAATGGTGAGCGGGGGCAAGTACTACTGGGGGTGACCGGCTCGGGCAAGACCTTCACGATGGCCAACACCATCGCCCAGTTAAACCGGCCTACGCTGATCCTGACCCACAACAAGACCCTTACCGCCCAGCTGTACGGAGAGTTCAAAGAATTCTTTCCTGATAATGCCGTGGAGTACTTCGTGAGTTACTACGATTACTACCAGCCGGAAGCGTACATTTCCGTCTCGGACACCTACATCGAAAAGGACCTGGCCATCAACGAAGAGGTAGACAAGTTGCGCCTGCGCGCTACCTCCAATCTACTGACCGGTCGGCGTGACATCATCATCGTTGCCTCCGTCAGTTGCATCTACGGTATGGGTAACCCGGAGGATTATAGGTCCGGCATCATCCGCCTGCAGGCGGGGCAGGTGAAGAGTCGTAACGGCTTGCTCTACGATCTCGTTGACAGTCTCTACAGCCGCACTGAAACCGACTTCCGCAGGGCCACCTTTCGGGTACGGGGTGATACGGTAGATGTCAACCTCCCCTACGCAGAATTCGGCCTGCGCATCATCTTTTTCGGCGACGAAATCGAGACCATCGAGCGGATTGAAACGACCAGCGGCAAACGGATCGAAGCCCTAGAATTCGCCGCTATTTTTCCTGCGAACCTGTACGTAGCTCCGAAGGAGCGGCTGAAGGGGATTATCCACCAAATCGAGGACGAGCTTTACGATCAGGAGCGGTACTTCGAACGGGAAGGTCGCCTGCTGGAAGCAAAGCGCATCCACGAGCGGGTGTCCTTCGACCTGGAGATGATGAAGGAGCTGGGCTACTGTAATGGCGTGGAGAACTACTCTCGTTTTTTCGACCGTCGTAAGGCTGGCACTCGGCCCTTCTGCCTTCTGGATTATTTCCCGGATGATTTCCTGATGATCATCGACGAGAGCCACGTGACCATCCCCCAAGTGCGAGGCATGTTCGGTGGAGACCGCGCCCGTAAACTTAGTCTCGTCAACTTCGGCTTCCGCCTTCCTTCGGCGATGGATAACCGTCCGCTGAACTTTACGGAATTCGAGAGCTTGATCAACCAGGTTGTCTATGTCTCCGCTACCCCAGGTGACTACGAGTTGGAGCAAACCGGCGGAGAAATCGTGGAACAGCTCATCCGCCCAACGGGACTGGTTGACCCGCCCATCGAAGTTCGGCCAAGTATGGGCCAGATCGATGACTTGCTGGAAGAGATCGATGAGCGGCGGAAGAATAACGAACGGATTTTGGTCACCACCCTCACCAAACGGATGAGTGAAGAACTAACCAAGTACCTGGAAGACCTCAGCGTAAAAGTCCGCTACATCCACAGCGAGGTAGACACCATGGAAAGGGTGGAAATTTTGCGTGATCTCCGCCTGGGAGAATTTGACGTATTGGTAGGGGTCAACTTACTGCGGGAGGGCCTTGACCTACCCGAAGTATCGCTGGTGGCCATCATTGACGCTGACAAAGAGGGATTCCTACGGAACGAGCGAAGCCTCACTCAGACCGCCGGCCGCGCGGCGCGGAACGTCAACGGTAAAGTCATTTTCTACGCTGATAAAATCACGGACTCTATGCGCCGTACCATCGACGAAACGAACCGCCGCCGCGACATCCAAATGGCTTATAATGAAACCCACGGCATCACGCCCCAAACCCTAGCTAAAAGCCGGGAGGAAATTCTGGAGCGGAAGACGATCTTGGACATCCGGGGCAAAAAATCCGCTCAGGCTTACGTAGAAAAAGTAGAGATCAGCAGTGCCGCCGATCCGGTACTGAATACCATGAGCTACGAGCAGATCGAAGCAGCTATTGCAGAAGTGGAGCGCAAAATGCGTAAAGCCGCCAAGGAGCTCGACTTTATGAGTGCTGCGTCGTATCGCGACGAAGTCTTCGCTTTGAAGGCCAGGTTGAAGAGTGGAAGGTAACTAATCCGAGCGCAAAATCGTTAACTTGGTGACTGCAAACAAAATAGCCATGTACACCAGTGAAGACGTGTTGGAGATGATGGACAGCCTGCCAGTAGCTGAACGGCTGCTGGTGGTGGAGGAAACGCTCAGGAAAATACGGATTACTGAAGTTGATCCGCCGGAAAGTGCAAAGCCAGTCTCTAAACATTGGTT
>JBCDGT010000114.1:0-7803 GCA_038750915.1 Bacteroidota bacterium | reverse complement strand
CCGGGCTCCAGCGTGAAGGATCGCCCAGCGCTTCGCATTATCGAAGAAGCGGAACAAGAGGGACGACTGTTAAAGGGTGGCACGATCGTCGAGGCGACGAGCGGCAACACCGGTATGGGGCTCGCGATGGCTGCCGCAGTCAAAGGATATCAGTGTATTTTTGTGATGCCGGACAAGATGAGCGAGGAGAAGATCCGTGGCTTGCGCGCAGTTGGCGCGAAAGTCGTGGTGTGTCCAACAGCAGTGGCGCCAGAAGATCCTCGCAGCTACTACTCCGTAGCGGAGCGCCTAAGTAAGGAAATTCCGAACAGCTATTGGTTCAACCAGTACGATAACCTCAGCAATCGGCAGGCGCATTACGAAAGCACTGGTCCGGAAATTTGGCGACAGACTGATGGTCAGATTACCCACATGATCGTTGGTGTTGGGACGGGCGGTACCATCTCCGGTACGGGAAGGTACTTGAAGGAGCAAAATCCCGAAGTGAAAGTGTGGGGCGTCGATACTTACGGTTCCGTTTTCAAGAAATACCACGAAACTGGTGAATTCGACGAAAAAGAGATTTATCCCTACATCACTGAAGGTATCGGTGAAGACATTCTACCCAAGAATGTTGATTTCGATGTGATCGACCACTTCGAAAAAGTAACTGATAAAGACGGCGCCGTCATGGCTCGGCGCTTGGCTCGGGAAGAAGGCTTACTCCTCGGATATTCTGCGGGGAGCGCCGTGGCCGGCCTCCTGCAGATGAAGGACGAGCTAAAAGCGGATGACCTGGTGGTCGTGGTCATCCATGACCATGGAAGTCGTTATATCGGTAAGCTGTACAACGACGACTGGATGCGCGAGCGTGGCTTCTTAGAAGCGGAACTTAAAGTGCGTGACCTGATCGAGCAGAAAACCGATGCCGCCTTCTCCGGGATTGCTAAGGACGCTACGGTCCGAGAAGTACTCAAGCTGATGAAGGAAAACGACTTTAGCCAAATGCCCGTGATTGAGGGAGAAGCCATTGTTGGCTCCATCACTGAAACGGACGTACTGAATTACTTACTGGCTAACCCCATGGAGAATTCCGAACAGCCAGTAGCTGCCATCATGCGGGCGCCCTTCCCCGAGGTGCCGACGGAGATGACGCTGTCCGAGTTAGGTAAGCACATCACCAAAGAAAACCCCGCCGTCGTAACTACCGACCGTAGTGGGCGCCGGCATCTTGTGGCCCAATATGATGTGTTGCGAGCGATCTAAAAGATAGGATCCACTCGCTCTACAAAGGTTGCTTGCTGAGTATCAAGATTAAGCACCGTAAGGTAGCTCATTCCGGGCTTCTGCCAGGGGCAACCAGAGTCGATGCAGGCCCTGCGGGTCTTTGTCATGTACTGAACTCCCTTTTCAATTTCATCGTAAGGAGCCGGCGTATGCCCGTGGATAACGATGCGTTCACCGAGCCAATGGTAGTCGAGGTCGCCGTACCAATTGCGGATCCATAGCATCGAGTTTTCATCCATTAATGGGTCCATTCCCAGAAAATTAAGCCCGGCGTGCACCAAGAAATATCCTGGTGTTTCGTGGTAGTACCCTAGGCGATTTACCCACTCCATGGTCTTTCGATGGTGTTTCCTGGGCGGGACCCACTCGTAGCGTCTTTGCCGACCGTCTACGTAATCGATGAGCATCTGCTCGTGGTTCCCTCTCAGGCAGGTAATCTCATGTCCGCTGGCATTTAGCGCCCAGATGTGTTCGAGTACGCCCATACTGTCGGGGCCACGATCAATGTAGTCGCCAAGAAGGAACAACTCATCTTCTTGGTTAAAAGCGATGGTTTCAAGAGCGGAACGAAAAGTGGCGGCACAGCCGTGGATATCGGAGATGGCGTAACGGGGCATAGGGTGTTTTGGTCTTTTGGTTCTGCCTCTTCTATTCACGGCACAGCTACCTTCGGCTGATGGGTTTATCTATTTGTTCCTGATAACTCTTTCCTGAAAATGCTCCCCTTGGCCAGCCCTTTTGATGAAGGCAACGATGGCCTCCGGCTCCTGGTGGAAAAAATGGCCGCATACCTCGTGGCCCGCTCCGGCAAAAGTGAATAGTTGGAAACTCCCACCTAGAGCTTGTTGATGATCGGCAACTGCAGCGGAGCCGAAAAGCATGAGCCAACCGGAGGAATTGGGAGGGCAATGATGATGGGCAGCGGTGGCGTAGGGCACCAGTTTGTCGGTGTCCCCGTGGAATACCATTGTTGGAATTTGGTTGTGCTCGGTAATGAGGTTTAAGTCCATAATCGCACCAGCACCGGAGATGATGCCCGCGTAGCGGAAGTTTTGCGGAAGTTGGTGTTCGCTTAGCGCCATGGTGGCTCGGTCTAGGTAGGCAGCGTGTAAGATTGTTTCAGCGCCGGCACTAATGCCGCCGAGGAAAAATGCTGTCTTGTCCAAGCCATATTGGTCGGCCTTTTTGAGTAGAAAATCAGTAGCTAACCAGGTTTCGGAAGCGGCTAGTTGGAGGGTTTTTACTTTTTCGGTAAGGATGCCGTTACAACCCCAGTCTTGGGTACGCCCTTTCATGGAGAGGGTATAAGATATGCTGGCCGTGGCAATACCCTTTTTACGCAAGGCGCGACCTAGATGGTGGCCACCATCGCGATTGCCTCCAGAAAATCCGCCACCGTGGACGAAAATCACTAAGGGAACGGCTTTCTTCGGAAGAGCTTCGGGTAAGAATAAGTCCAGCTTCAGCAAGATAGAGTCGTTGGCGTGATAGTTGAGGGTGGTAAATTCCTGAGCAAATACCCAGGAGCTAGAAAAGGCAAGCAGTAAAAAGAGGCGGTGCATTCGGAGGGACAGACTTTTGTGGATGGTAAAATACGAAGTAGCTACAATTCGGTAGGCTAGCTGATTTTTGACTAAACCAATAGGCCAATTTCTCAACCAAGCCATGCCTATCACATATCGTTAGTAAGCTAACACCTAGTGTCACTTGTCTTCTATTCTAGGTTTCCTTTGGGTAAATTGCAGGGAAGTGAAATCCATTGTTTAAACTTTCATTAGTGATGCTATCCATGTCGATCCAAAGATTTACCCACCTCTCCTTTTTCCTTTTCTTTAGCTGCCTGTTCTCCCAGTTGGGAGCAGTAGAATATCACGTGGCAAAAACTGGCGATGACAATAATGCGGGCACCGTTGAGGCGCCTTTTTTAACGATCAGTAAGGCCGCCAGTTTGGCACAGGCTGGCGATGTCGTCTTTATCCATGAAGGCACTTACGAGGAAAGTTTACGTCCTGCTAACTCAGGTTCAGCTGGTAACCCGATCATTTTCAAATCCTTTGAAAGAGATAAGGTTGTACTGACCGCTATGCAGGCTTTATCGGGCTTCTCCCTTGATGCTGGAGATATTTATAAAGTTAGTGTCGATTGGGATTTAGGCCAGGAAAACTTCGTCATGAATGGCGCCACGGCAATGGATTTAGCACGCTGGCCCAACAATACCGATGGCGACCCCTTCACCTTAAATTCCTTACGCAATGATGGGGGAAGCCCAGGAGAGACGGAAACGAATGCTTTTTTGACCGATTCCGATATCCCTAACTTTGACTGGACGGGTGGTTCCATCCTCTTCTACGGCGATCGGCCGGGTTCTGGTTGGACTACCTGGAAGGCTTTTATTACCTCCAGTTCTTCCGGCAGGGTAAATTTCGACCTCCTCAAGAATCAGGCTTGGATCCGTACCGCCCACCCTCCCGCCGATAAGGGAGACTACTTCCTTGAGGGAATCAAGGACGTACTGGACTACGAAAACGAATGGTGGTTTGATGAAGGAACGCAAACCCTTTACGTTCAGCTGCCGGGCGGTGAAGCTCCGGAAGACGGACAAGTACAGATGCGCCGTCGAAGCTTTACCGTTGACCTAAATGGCCGCAGCTATATTCGCCTAGAGAATTTTGCCGTTTTTGGCGGTAAAATCGAAATTGAAGGCACCGGCAACGAGCTCTACGGGATGTCCAGTTTTTATGGCAGTTACAGTCGTGGGGTAACCCGTAACTTCCACGCGGAGAGCCGATCCATCGACGTGAAATGGAATGCGGTAAATACGCGCATCGAGCACTGCGAAGTAGGCTTTGGGGCCGGTACTGGTATCTGGGACAGTGGTTCCGGCACCGTCATCGAGAACAACTATATTCATGATTTCGACTTCTTGGGCAGCTACGATGCCCCCCTAATGGTACGTGGGCAGCGCGATGCGCTAGTTAAACAAAACACCATTACTCGGGGTGGTAGGGATGCCATCCAAATCATCAGTAAAGGCTCACGAGTAGCTTATAATGATGTTTCCCACAGCAACTTGATTGCCGACGATTGCGCCCTCCTTTACACGATCGGAATGAACCTTAATATGGAGATCGATCACAATTGGTTCCACGATACGGAAAGTCGGGGAGATCTGAAAAAGGCAGCCGGTATTTATCTAGATAACGATGCTGGTGACGTCAAAGTGCACCACAACGTCGTTTACAACACTGAGTGGTCCAGCATCCAAATCAACTGGAACGGTACGGACCTGGATATCTTCAACAATACCATCTGGGATGGCTCTGCGGCCTTCGGCGCCTGGCACAAGCCCGGTACGGCTTTCAGTAACGTCAAAGTTTGGAACAACCTCACGAATAAGAACTCCCTGGAACCCCAGTCGGACAAGCAAAATAACCTGGTTATGGCCGAAGGAGCGAGCCCTTTTACTGCTGAAAATGACCTCGATTGGACCCTTAAATCCGGAACTGGTGCGATTGATTTTGGCCGGGAAATTGCTGGCATCACCGATGGATTTACCGGCTCTGCCCCTGATGCCGGCGCTTACGAATTCGGTAACGAACGTTGGCTGGCCGGCGTCCTCTGGGACCTTACCCGGGGAGCGGCCTCCCGCTGCTACAATTTGCCCGGAGAAAGCTGTACCGCAGAGCCAGTCTCGAACGACAACCCTGGCATACGCCCGGAGGATAGCTTCCTCCAAGTATTTCCCAACCCGACCACAACCCGTCTTTACTTCAAGGACCTGAAACGAGGAACAGTACTTCGCTTATTGGATATCAATGGTAGGGTAGTACGCTCCGACTTACAAAGTAGTCATCTCGCTCAGGACGGGCTAGACGTTACTACTTTGGCCACGGGTATCTATCTGCTCACTGATAACCAAGGGCACACCGCCCGCTTCATAAAACGCTAAAGGGTACTTGCCTACATTTGGGAAAATTATTCTCTGAATGTCGATCACAATTCCCATTCGCAGTGCTGATCTGCAAGCTACCGAAGTTGCTTGGTTCGCCCCCATTTGTAATGGGGATGACCGCTACTTAGGGGCACACGACCCTTTCTATAAATCTAGTTACCGAAATACTGCCCAAATTGCCCGTACTGCTGATGCGTTAGGCTACCGGAATATGTTACTGCCCAGCAGTTATCAAGTAGGACAGGATACCCTCACCTTTGCCGCGGCCATCGCGCCGCAGTTACAACAAATGAACCTCCTTACGGCCGTCCGCTGCGGGGAGGTGCATCCCCCCATGTTGGCCAGGGCTTTAGCAACCTTGGATCACCTCTTGCGCGGGCGGTTAACGGTGAACATTATCAGCAGCGACCTACCAGGGACTAAGCTGGAAAGTGCGGTCCGCTACCGGAAAAGCAGGGAGGTAATTGAAATTTTGAAGCAATGCTGGACCCAGGATCAGCTGCAGTTCAAAGGGGAATTTTACGATCTAGATTTGCCTACTGAGCCAGTACGCCCTTACCAGCAAAATGGTGGCCCATTACTGTATTTTGGTGGGTATAGCCCGGCAGGAATTGAGTTATGTGCTGAGCACTGCGACGTCTATTTAATGTGGCCCGAAACCGAGCAAAGAATTCAGGAGCTGATGGCGAATATGGGCGCGGCCGCAGGTGCAAAGTTTGGTCGTAAGGTAGACTTTGGCCTCCGCGTACACGTCATCGTACGGGAAACGGAGGCTGCAGCCATTCAGGCAACCAGAACCCTGATGAGCCATCTGGAACCCGAAAAAGGCGAGGAGATCAGAAATCGAGCTTTGGACGCTAAATCCTACGGTGTCTCCCGCCAGGCTGAGATGCGTAGTCTAGCGGATAAAGATGGCTTCATCGAGGATAACCTATGGACCGGTATCGGCCGCGCTCGCTCTGGTTGTGGAGCGGCTATCGTTGGTGACCCCGACCAAGTATACGCTAAGTTGATGCGCTACCAAGCCATGGGTATTCGCTCCTTCATCCTGTCTGGTTATCCACATCAGGAAGAATGTGAGCTTTTCGCTAGGTACGTACTCCCACGGATGGCAACCTGTAGGCTAAACGAAGTACTCGGGAGAAAAACAAACAGCATTCCCGATTCCCCCTTGGCAGGCGGGAAAAGAAGGTAATTTCTGTATTTTCAGAAAAAATTGAAAGTTTGCTGTTTTGCCCCTACCTTTGTTGTAGACTAATTCCCTCGACATGGCAACTTACACCTTTCTTTACGATGATGCTTGTCCGATGTGTAAAGCCTATACTGCAGGCTTTGCTAATCTGAAATTAAGTGATCGTAGTGCTTTTAGCAAAGTAAATAGTCAGGATTACCCCGAGCTTGATGTAGATCGTGGGCGCCACGAAATACCCCTCCTTAATCATACCACGGGCGAGGTTCGTTACGGCTTAGATGCAATGACGACCGTCATGGCTAATGGCCTGCCCGGCCTACGCCCGCTACTGCGTAGTTCACTCCTCCTTGCCTTCCTGAAACCCCTTTACTGGTTTATTACCTACAATCGGCGCGTAATTGCCGGTACGAAACCACCTGAGATCGGTTTTGATTGCGCGCCGGATTTTCATCTGGGCTGGCGGTTGACCTACCTTGGAGTACTGTCCCTAGTGATTGTTTGGCTCATCTGTCCGCCACTTTGGCTGTGGATGGCCTTTAGTATGGTGCTCTTGCTTGGGCTGTGCCTTAGAAAAGAGCGCATCGAGTTTTTAGGACACTGGGTGACCATATTCTTTGGTGTCGCGGCAATAGTTACCGTTTTACCTAACCCAATTGGGGAGGGGCTTGCATTTACGGTCGCCGCCTGGGAAGGCTGGCGGAGAGACTTGTTCATGGATGCTGCTATCCGTTAGGGATACTTACCATCGCCACGCGAAAGTAAGTTGGCTTAAGTAAGGGTATGCAGGTAGCTGGTAAACGTATGGACTGGATGGATGCAAGGTTGATAATTTCTCCACTTCCTTCGGAATACTGCTACCAAATGGTGGAGAGCATTACCCAATTTCGTTTTACTTCATAAAAGGAGATGTCCACTGCTTGGCTTCCATTAGCCTTTTCACTTCGTCGTAATTGATCGGTGCGAAGCCATGAACATCCACTCCAACATCAATGGCACGAGCGTGGATATCGTCGGCTAAGGTGCCATGTGAATGCCCGAAAAGAGAGTAGGTGCCGTGGTGGCTGCCATTCCAGACGCGCATGGCGTAATGGAAAAGCATAAGGTGTCGTTTGCCATCGTGGCCATCCTGGTCGGATAGGCTGAGTTCGAGGTAATTCTGTACGGAAGCAAACTTGTCTTTACAGGCATCCGCAGTTTTTTCATGGTTGCCCCGAATGAGGTGAATCTGACCGTTTAGCTGTTCCAGGATGTCCCGGCAGCGAGCGGGTGCACATAAGGCAAAATCCCCCAGGTGATAAACGTGATCATGGGCTGCAACTCGGGCGTTCCAGTTATGGATAAGCGTCGCGTCCATTTCATCGACGGAGGAAAAGGGGCGGTTAGTGTATTTGAT
>JBCDGT010000113.1:0-7806 GCA_038750915.1 Bacteroidota bacterium | reverse complement strand
TGAAGGTTTTGCGCGTCCGCAGGTGCTCAATACGCTCATTAGATGTACGCTAAGAATAGTGTTTTAGGCCAATAGACGGCTACTACAAGGAAGCAGTAGCGCCTTAGACTACAAGAGGGTCATTGGTAGATCAACAGTAAAGACCCAAGACTAAGATTCGATAGTGGATACGCTACCTTACTAGCATGAAGCTGCCGGAAATTGGCATTATTGCTCCGTCTAAGAATAGGATTTCCGCTGCGTAAGTGTAGGTGCCAACAGGGGCCAATTGGCCCTGCCTATTTCCATCCCAGCCTACTCCAGGGTTATTAATTTCTACCCCTTCACGTTGAAATACCAAACTACCCCAACGATCAAAAATCTGGAGCTTCAGCATTTGCCGCACATTCGGAACCCCGCCGTATAAAGTAAAGGCATCATTTACCCCGTCACCATTGGGGGAGAAGGCATTCGGAGCGTAAACGTCCCGCACTTTCACCACTTTAATGGCTACGGAGTCGCTGGCCAAGCAGCCATTAACTGAGGTTGCCTCCAAGTATAGGGTAAGTGATTCCTCCGGCCGAAATAGTAGCGGATTACAATCATCAGTACATGTCACCGCCTCCACCGGGGCCCACTGAAAGCTAACGATATCATCGGCCGTTTCAATAAAGATCCGGGCTTCCTCTCCGAGGCGGAGATTGAGGTCATCCCCTAAATCAACCGTAAAAGGGAAAGGGCTACTCAAATTAAGCTGGCCAGCGGTAGTACAACCATACCGATCAACGATACGATAATCATAATCACCTTCCGGAAGGTTGGGGAAAAGGCGGTTCGTCCGCAAACTATCCTGAAAGTAAAAACTAACCGGAGGTGCAGCATTGGTCACACCGAGCAACTGTATGCTTCCATCCGAAAGGTAGGAGCAACTAGGATCTTGACGAACGAAATCTGCCGATAATCCAGGGTCTGGGTTCACCTGTAAATTAAGCGTGACAATGCTATCACACCCCAGAGACGATAATAAGGTATCCTCGAATATCCCCGTTCGATCAAAGGATTGATCGCCTAGGTTGAAGGAACGACCTACACAAAGCGTATCGAAGATTTCGTAGCGCTTGGGCACGACGTAAACCACTTTTTCGCTGGAGACAACCCGACACTTTGTGTTAGCCAGGTTACTGGCGCCATTTGCGAGTAAGTAGCGGTAGTGATAAAATCCACTAGAGAGTTCGGTATGCAGGAAGGTAAATGCATTTCCACCAGCAATATCAGTCCAAGTACTCCCCTCGTCGAGGCTTCTCTGCCACTGAATAGCCGGAGCATCGTACTCACTACCATTGATCTCCGCCATTAAGGTGGTAGGTTCTCCATCTTCACAAATGCGAATGATTTCTTCACCGGCAATAAGGGCCTCTGGGCCGCAGGCCCGGAAAGCTATGTTGTCGAGGGCCAAGTCATTACCAATACCGCCAGGGGCATTATTTCTCAGGGCGAGGGTAACCTCCGTCTGCCCGGGTTCGGTAGCAAACAAAAAATCATAAGTATGCCAAAGCTCATCCTCGGCAATGTCTCCAGTATTAAACACCACCTCGCCATCAAGTAGGAAAGAAACATTTGGTAAGATGCCGTTTCGGTTACGGAAATAGATATTCGTGATATCGGCCGAAAACTGGTAACTCGTATTTTCACAAAGACCATCGACCCGTTGTTCGTAAAACAGGCCGGGGGCAAAGGCCGCATTTACGACCATCATATAGCCTTGAGGGTCGTTGCTGTTATCCGGAAAAGCACGCCAATCTCCCCAGGGATTATTCCAGGGACGCATATCATTGGTAATCGTGTAAAAGCCATCGTTGGGAGGTGGATTCCGCTGGTAAATAAACCCCGGAGCAATCATGGGGTCATTTGGAGGAATGTTAGCGGCCCCAGAGCCAAAATCTCCTTCTGTAAAAATATTCTCCCCCAGGTTCCCACTACATCGTTGGGCTCGGAGGTTAAGCCCGGACAATATTAGCAGTAAAAGTAACCCTATTCTAAACTGGGGCATGGTCGTAATTTCGTGAGTTCTAGCCGATAGGAAGCGCAGGACAAACTTACCATTTTCACTCCCCTTTAGCCCTACGATAATTGTTAAAAAAGAGAAAGGCGCGACACAAGTGCCACACCTTTCCTGAACTAAACCCCAGTTATAAAAATTCTTAGTGACCGGGTGCATCCGGTTTCTGACGTAATATACGCTATTAGTCCCCCTAGAATTGTGGTCCGGCATTATTTTTTTGCCGAAAAGCTAAATTTTAACAATTCTCCGGTTAGGAAGGAGCGACCTAGTATGGTAGGAATAGTAGTAAGGTAGTATGATAGTAGGGCGTTACGGAAATACTACGCTTACTACCATTACTATTCAGACTTGAGCTACGCTACTACTGAACGGAATCCTGGTCCATCCCGCTAGCATCATCAGCATTTAGGCGCTCGAGTACAAGATTAGTGATATCGTAGGCATCATTGGCCATCAGCAAGCCCGATCCACCTCCTTCATTTAGGATGAAATCGTAACCTTTCTCTTCCCGGAGAGTTTCCAATATGTCTTTTACCCGTTCGCCAAACTCGGCGTTCAGCCGCAGTTGGTCTTCTTGGATACTGCCCAGGGCCAGATCTCTTTGCTGCATGATTTGCTGCTCCTTACGGGCAATCCGTTGCTGTTCACTCTGTACTTTGTTCGGGGCCAGCAACCCTTGCTGCATTTGGTTCTGTAGGCGGCGAACTTCTTGCTCAAGGGCGGCCACTTGCTTCTGAATGTTCTCCTGCGCCTTAGCGGCATTATCTTCCAGCCGCCCTAACTCGGTAGCCAGTTCGGTGTACCCGCTCTGGAGGCTATCCAATCGAATATAGACCACCTTTAAACCGGTGCCTGCACCTGCGGCCGCGCCCGCTGCTTCTGTATTGGTCCCACCGCTTTCTTGGGGCTGGCACCCAAAAAAGAAAAGGGCGGAGCAAACTAAAGTCAGCGTAGGAAGTATTCTGCTTGTACTGATCATGTCTGTGTGAATTTTGCGCAAAGATAGACCAGTTTTTCACCCACCTCTTGGAGAATTCTCAAATTGACCTTGAATGAACAAAGACCAGTGGCTCATCATCGGAGCTTTCAGCATTACCTACTTCGTTTGGGGCGCCACCTATTTAGCAAATTACTGGGCCATCGATACCCTACCCGTATTTGGGATGGGAGGGCTTCGCTTCCTGACCGCCGGCACCATCTTATACCTGATGTCCTTTCTCACTGGCTCTAAGGTGTTACCTACGGGAAAACAGTGGCTAAACGCGCTAAGTATTGGAGTACTTTTCCTCTCCGTCGGCACCGGCGCGGTCGTTTGGGCCCAGCAATGGATCCCCACCAGTACCACAGCACTCATCATTTATTTTGAACCGCTGGTGGTGATGCTTATGCTCTGGGGCTTCTTCGCCAACCGCCCCCCACTGAAAGCCTTTATAGGGGCGGGTATCAGTATCCTCGGTATGTACTTACTCATCGATCAGCCAGCCACGCTAGAAGGCCCTGGTAGTATGAAAGGCTTAGTCGGTATCATTACGGGAATGCTTTGCTGGGGTATTGGTATGATCATTATGCCGAAGCTGGACATGGGTAAGAATAAGTTCCGCGCCAACGCCATGCAAATGTTAGGGGGCGGTGCCGTACACTTACTCTTCAGTTTTTTCATCAACGACTGGGCGGGCTGGTCCCCAGCACAAGTCTCCGCTAAATCCTTCTTCGCCTGGATCTTCCTAGTGCTTTTCGGTGCCATTCTAGCTTTCTCCGCCTTCAACTTCCTCCTTTCCCGGGTAAGCCCCGAGAAAGTTGCCACGAATACCTACGTCAACCCCGTAGTCGCCGTCCTCCTCGGTGGGCTCCTGAATAACGAAGAAATAACTAGGCAAACCATCATCGCGGGGGCGGTATTATTAACGGGTGTGTGGTTCATCAACTCTGCCAAGCGACGCTCATCATAATCGCTAACAGACCAATAAACCAACGAACCAAAAGTGGGCCGGCAGGTCCACGCTCCTTACCCCATCCTCCCCGCGTAATCATCGTAGCCAAAAGTCCTGCGCGATAGTTCCTCTCCGTTAGCATCGATAAATACGATATCCGGATGCGGCACCCCATTAAACATGGTGGTTTTCACCGTGGTGTAGTGCGCCATATCTTCAAAGACGATTTTGTCGCCTACCCGAATGGGTTGTGGGAAATAATAATCTTCCAGAAAGTCTCCCGCTAAACAACTCATCCCGCCGAGTCGGTAGGCGTAAGGGAAGGCGGGGTCTGAGGTATTATTAGCTCCCCGCACTTCCGGTCGGTAAGGCATTTCCAGGGTATCTGGCATATGGCAGGTGAAGCTTACGTCGAGCATCAGCGTGCGTTGGCCGTAGTTATCCACAATATCCAGTACGGTAGCCGTCAGAGTACCCGCTCCCCAAACGATGGCACTACCAGGCTCCAGGATGATTTCCAAATGCGGATAGCGCTCTCGTAGTTGTCGCAGGGTGGTAATGAGTAGATCGATGTCATACCCAAATTTCGTCATCAGATGTCCTCCCCCTAGATTAAGCCACTGAACCTGCTCTAAATAATGGCCGAATTGTGCTCTCACTCGTTCAATCAAGGTGGCCGTATGTTCTGCGGTGGATTCGCATAGGGTGTGTACGTGTAGGCCGCTCAGGCCGCTCGGCGGTTTGCTTGGTAAATTAGGCAAAGTTTCCCCCAAACGTCCTCCTTTATCGGCCGGATTATAGAGCGGGGTTTCCACTGGGCTGTATTCGGGGTTCACCCGCAAGCCGACACTAGTACCTAAAACTTCCCATTGGCTCCGGTAGCGCTCCAACTCGCTTAAGCTATTAAAGGTGAGGTGCTTCGCCATCACGGCTATCGCGGGGAATTCTTCCGACCGGTAGACGGGGGCGTACACCAGAGGGGCTCGTAAAAAATGCTTTTGAATCAGTAAGGCCTCATTTAAGCTACTCGCCGTAGCTCCCGTGAGATATTCCGAAACGATGGGGAAGGTCGGCCAGTATGCAAAAGCTTTCAGGGCCAGGATTATTTGCACATCGGCTGCTGCGGCAACGTCAGCGATTAGCTCAAGGTTTTGCCGAAGTTTGTCTTCATAAAGAGTGTAATGGGCCATGAGGGTAAAAGTAGGGAGCACAAGCGGTAAAAGTCTCAGTCCTTAACTCACCTCCCCAACCAGCCTTTAAATTCTTTCACCCGCTGCCGACTCACCAAGTTCTCCAGCTCCCCCTTCGGTGCAATCTCTAAAACCAAGCGGTGATTGAAGTACGGTGAAGCTTTAACGACGGCATCGACGTGCACAATTTGAGCTCGGTTAATACGAAACCACTGGCGGGGATCGAGCTCTTCCGTGATGCGATCGAGGGTATCGTCCAAAAGAACGCGCTGATTACTGGCCGTAAGGGCAAAGGTGAGACCGGAAGAGGAATAAATTTGCCGAAGGTCAGCCACTTTTACGGGCATCCATTCTTGCCCCTTCTGCGCCAGAAATCGCTCCCGGAAAACAGGTTGTTTTTGTTGAATCATGGCCGCCAGCTGTTGCCAATCCGGCGATATATTAGGTTTACGCTCTTCCATTTTTTGCAGCGCCCTTTCCAAATCAGACGTGGCGATTGGTTTCAGGAGGTAGTCGATGCTATTTACCCGAAAGGCCCTGATCCCGTACTGGTCATATGCCGTAGTAAAAATGATTGGGCAACTGGTTTGGTGTTGCTCCCAGATTTGAAAGGCCAAGCCATCGGCTAGGTGGATATCGCTAAAAATGACGTCGGGTTCCGGCAAGCTTTCCAGGGCGCGTACGCAGGATGCAATGGAATCTCCTTGAAAAGCAATGCGTAGGTCCGGTCGAACCTCCTGAAGTAATTTTGTCAGGCGGCGAAGCGCCGGTGGTTCGTCTTCGATGATCCAGGCGGAGGGCATGGTTACTGGTTGGTATTTAGTAGTTGGTTAATGGCTGCCTGCCTTAGCCGACAGCCGTTTTACGGTGTTGCGCCCTAGCTGAAACATATGCACTTCATCCGGCCCATCGGCTAGGCGGATGCTGCGGGCGTAAATCCAGAAGCCCGCCAACGGGGTATCGGGGGATACTCCCAACCCACCGTGGGCCTGGATCGCGCGGTCGATGACGGTAGTTGCCATGGTCGGGGCGACAATCTTGATCATTGCCACCAGGTCTTTGGCGGCTTTGATTCCTTTGCGATCGATGCGATCGGCAGCGGAAAGTGTTAAGAGGCGGGCCTGTTCGATTGCGCATGCAGAGCGAGCAATATCCTGGCGGATGCTGGAAAACTTCTCCAGCGGTCGTCCAAAGGCTACCCGATTAGCTACCCGTTGACACATCAACTCCAGGCTGCGCTGGGCGGCACCGATGAGGCGCATGCAGTGGTGGATACGACCCGGGCCCAAGCGGCCCTGGGCAATTTCAAAGCCTCTCCCCTCCCCTAAGATCAGGTTACCAACTGGCACCCGAACGTTGGTGAGTTGAATTTCAGCGTGGCCATGTGGGCTGTCGTGGGTAAAAAAGGCTTCCAGGGGCCGGACGATTTCTACTCCCGGAGCATCAGCCGGTACGATGATCATACTTTGCTGGCGGTGGCGTTCTTCACTGGGGTCCGTTTTTCCCATGACGATGTAGACGGCACATTTGGGGTTCATAGCACCGGTACTCCACCATTTCCGTCCATTGATGACGTATTCATCCCCATCCCTTACGATGCGGGTCTCGATGTTCGTAGCATCGGAGCTGGCTACTTCCGGCTCCGTCATGAGAAAAGCACTTCTGATCTCCCCTTCTAATAGTGGTTGCAGCCACCTTTCTTGCTGTTCGGGGGTGCCATACTTCGCCAGTACCTCCATATTCCCCGTATCGGGGGCATTGCAGTTGAAGACTTCGCTGGCCCAGAGTAAGCGGCCCATTTCTTCGGCCAGTGGTGCGTACTCCAGATTCGTTAATCCGGGACTAAAATCACCGTATTCTTCGGGTAGAAAGAGGTTCCAAAGGCCAGCCTCCCGGGCCTTTGCCTTCCATTCTTCCATTTTGGGATAGACTTTCCAGGGATTGGACCGCGTCCATTCCTGGTAATCGCCTTCGGCGGGAAAGAGGTGCTCTTGCATGAAGCGCTTTAGGCGACCGCGTAACTCCTTGGTCGTGTCGTTGTAGTCAAAGTGCATGGTATCGGTTTAAGGCTAAGCACCCGAGCGCGCGTAATCTACGGACCGCGTCGCAAGGCTTGGTTCTAACACTGGAACGGATACCGTGAAAAAGTCTTCGGTTTGCTGAATGTCCACTGGCTGATCAGTAATCGCCGCGTAGCGTTTGCTCAGATTCTGGTGCCCCCAGCCGGTAGAACTCAACCTTCGATTACGCAGGTTTAGCTTGTTACTCACGGTCACGGAAGTTTCGTCTAGCGTAATCTTAATGGTAAGTGGTTTATCCTGACTCACTACATTATGCTTAATCGCATTTTCCACTAATAACTGAACGGAAAGCGGCACAATCCGATGAAACCGTAGGTGGGGTGGTACTTCAGCTTCCTTAGGCTTCCCTCCACACTGCACCCGCGTACGCGCCGATAAACACCATTCGATGTTCAACTTA
Source organism: Bacteroidota bacterium (assembly GCA_038750915.1). Lineage (GTDB taxonomy): Bacteria > Bacteroidota > Bacteroidia > Chitinophagales > Saprospiraceae > Neolewinella. The sequence continues at coordinate 163 of JBCDGT010000113.1, read as the reverse complement.
TCCTCAAAGCGGGTTTGCATCAAGAAGATGTAATCCTTCAGGGAAATTAACTCCTCCTGCAGGCTAATCAGCTCCTTATGCCGATACTCCAGAATGCGGCGATAGACTGCCGCCAGACGCTGGGTGAACAAGGTGGCTTTCTCCGTATCTTCTGGAATAATAT
>JBCDGT010000112.1:0-7855 GCA_038750915.1 Bacteroidota bacterium | reverse complement strand
TTTTCTTTCCGGAAAGGCGGCAATTTTTTCTAGAGAATTCTGGGATATGGGCCGGTGCCAACAGTCGATCCGTAGTCCCATTTTTCAGCCGGAGAATTGGGCTCCAGGGGAATTTCAACGCCGCCCCTGCAAGGATTAATGCCGGGGGGCGGTATACCTCCCGTACCGACCAACGGGCTATTGCCGGACTACTCATCAACCAGGCGGAAACGGATAATTCCCCCGCGGCAAGTTTCGCCGTAGCCCGCTACTTGCGAAATTACGGGAAGGAGAATAACGTCGGTGCCATGTTAACCCATCGCTTAGACGAAGCTTCTAGGGAGTTGGGCACCACCCAAAGTCATAATACCACCCTGACGGTCGATGGCTTAATCCGACCGAAAGATGAAGTAACGATTTCCTACATGTTGTCGGGATCGCGCGATAATTCGAACGATACGATGGGTGTAGCCGGACGAATATTTGCGGGCTACAGTAAAAACGACTTTTACCTGGGCTGGTCGACCAATTTCGTTTCTCAGAATTACACCCCGGACATGGGCTTCGTTTTTCAAAAAAACGTCATTCAACACAACCCTGGTGGGTACTACATCTGGCGACCTAAAAACATCCCCTGGATCCGTCGCTTTGATCCGGGAGCTTTCGTCAACTACTACCACGATGCGGCTAATCCTGGTAACTTTCAGCAAGCCAACCTGTATATTTTCCCTATTTATCTCATTTTTACTGACGGCAGCTTCCTACAATACGCCATCTTTCCAACTTGGCAAAACATCAACTTCTCCTTTGCCCCTCTAGGCGTCCCGATCGCCCAAGACCGCTACTACTACACCAGACAGCAAGTGAATTTTAATACGGACCAGTCCGCCAAACTTTCCGTAAGTGGTAGTATCAACTGGGGTAATTTCTATAACGGCAGGCGTACTACTATCCGCTCTGGGCTACGCTATGCCCCCTCCATTCACGCAGCCTTTACGGTGGACTACGAATACAACGACCTAACGAGCCTCGGCCGCAACGAGGAAGACCTTTCTACGCGCCTACTCACCGTAGGAACTCGCTTTGCTCTAAATCCCCGCCTACAGCTTTCTTCTTTTTACCAGTATAATAGCTTCGATGAGCGGGGACGTTGGAACTTTCGCTTTAGTTGGGAATACCAACCCTTATCCTTCCTGTACGTAGTTTTCAACGACGCCCGTATCAATAACAACTTAGATATCCCTTTTCAAGAACAGCAGGTTATCTCAAAAATCACCTTTACCAGACAAATTTGACGATAGTTGCCCTACTGCTTCTCACCTACTAAATACAAGGCCTCCTGTCGGCCGTTGAGGTAGCGAAACACCTCCCCATCCCAAAAACCGTCTTCTTCCATCATCATACGAATGTCCTTCTGCCAAGCATAGATGTACACTTTAGTGTTCAATTCGATGCTGTAGGCCGTGTTAGGGTAAAGGGGGTAGTCACCACGTACGGGCACACCGCCCTGTTGGTCCCACAGCCCGATGGTTGGCCCGGCACCATGTCCATGGTAACCGATTGGATGGGAATAGATGGTAGGACGTAGCCCCTGGGCTTTGCCCTTCGCCAGGGCACTGGCGAGTAGTTCGTTGCCCGTGCGTCCATTAGCAAATTCGGCGGTTAAAATATCCATAGTTTGCTTACCCTGGCGGAAGGCTTCTTGCAAATAAGCGGGAGCTTCCGTTTCCCCAGCACGGAGTACGTATGCGTTGTGCTGAGTGTCCGTATTGAGTCCACAGTAAGTGATGCCGTAGTCACAGTGGAGGAGGTCTCCCGGCTGAATAACAGTACTGCCGGGCCTTCCGCTGAAAGCGTAGAGTGCTCCTTGCTCCGCCCGCTGCACGTCGACGGTTGGGTGGAACCAAATATCTAGGCCGAGTTTATTGGCCCGTTCTCGCATAAACCAGACAACCTCCTCGGTCGTCGTAACCCCGGGCGTTATGACCCGATCACTGAAAGCTTCGCGGATGATGGCGTGGGCTACGGCCATAACTTGGCGATATACGACCACCTCAGCAGGAATACGGGTTTCCAACCAACCGATGGCCAGTTCTTCTCCGGAAACCAGGCGGTCTTGGTAAGGTCCAGGTAGGCTTTCCCGCAGTTTGTCGTAATGGTAGGAACTGAGGCCATCGGCCAGGCCAAAGTCTCCGCTACGGTTGATGGCAATTTTTTGCGGTTGCCGTTCCTTAATCAAATCCGCCAGTGCTTGCCATTGATCGGGTTGTTGTTCGGGAAACCAGGCCTGCTTAAATACGTCTCCCACCGCGTAGCGAGCACAGGCTAAGGTTTCCAGTTCTTTACCTTCTCCAGGGTCGTATACCAAAAGCATTGTCGTTCGGCGCGCGCCCATCCACTTACTGGGCAGCATGGTTTTCAGCACGGCATCTTCGTTGTACTCCCGGCTGATGAGGAGCCACATATCAATACCAGTGCGGCGCATCAGAGCCGGCAACACCGTGTCGGCCCTGTCCGCCAGCCAGGCGTCGTGCAGTTGTCCCTGGCGTTCAAGAGACATAAGGGCGGGGTAATTTGTAGGCGGCCCGATGGGGGCTGATTGTGCGGATAAAGCGCTCCACGATACCAGAAGAAAAAGCAGAATTCTTAAGTGCATAGTTTTATTCGATAGTCACTGGCGCAAGGTAGTCAATAAGTCGTGCGCAGGAGCGCAGGTGCCGTTCTGGAGTGAAATAAGCAAAATCGTCATTGCCTGGCTCCTCCACCTTACTGCTTGCACCTGCGACCGCGCCCATAATATGAGCTCCGTGGGGTAATAGGAGTTGATTGAGGCAAAATCCCATTCTTTATTTGTCCATCCTCCAATTCATTTATTCCCTCTTTCATCACTCGTTCATTATCTCATTATCTACGTACCTTTGCGGCTGACTAAAGCAAACACATGGGATGGTTTAAGCGCCTTACGAGTGGAATTCAAACGGCAACCCGTAATAAAAAGGATACCCCCGAAGGCCTATGGTACAAGTGCAAACGCTGCGGAGAGACCTCAACCCGTAAGGAACTGCGGGAGAACTTCTATAAATGCACCAACTGCGATTACCACGAAAGGATCGGCTCTACGGAATACTTCAGCTTACTCTTTGACGGTACTTTCGAGGAGTTCAGCCCCGAGATGCAGGCCGTGGACATGTTGGAATTCTCTGACCTCAAAACATACGAAGATCGCCTTACGGCCGCCCGTAAGAAAACGAGCCTTGCTGACGCCATTCGAGTAGCGCGTGGTAAAGTCAACCGCCGTGCCATTATTATTGCCTGCATGGATTTCAGCTTCATTGGCGGTTCTATGGGTAGTGTCGTTGGGGAAAAAATTGCGGTAGCCATCGATGAGGCCCGCAAGACTCGAACGCCGCTGCTCATCATCTCTAAGACGGGCGGTGCCCGGATGATGGAAGCCGCCTTTAGCCTCATGCAGATGGCCAAGACGAGCGTTAAACTCAGCCAGCTGGCCAAAGCAGGTGTCCCTTACTTCAGCCTAATGACGGACCCCACTACGGGAGGCGTCACCGCTAGTTACGCCATGCTGGGAGATATTAACCTGGCCGAGCCAGAAGCGCTAATTGCTTTCGCTGGTCCCCGAGTTGTGAAAGAAACCATCAAAAAAGAGTTACCTGCTGGGTTTCAAACCTCTGAGTTTCTACTGGAGCACGGTTTCCTAGACTTCATTGTAGATCGTGCGGGCCTTAAGGAACGCATCGCCGACCTCCTTTACCTGTTTGAACCCGCCACCAAAGGTGCCTAAGCGACTGGGTGGCATACTCTTTTGTTTGCTATTTGCAAACGTACTCAACTACGCCCTCGGGGAGTGGCTGGACCGGCAAATCCCTAACTGGACGCCGCCGGTAGCTACCGCCGATGGATCGACGCTGAATACCAGCCGCTACTTTCAAAATCGGGGGGACACCATCCTGGCCGGCCGGCCCGATGAGGAAGCACTTATGGATTTCTACGCTTATCTGGACCAAGGTGGTGCAAGCGCTTACCTAGATTGGCAGGCCGCCCGCCAAGAATTACGAGGCGTCGCTACTCCATTTCTGCAAAGAGCTATTGCGGTAGCCGATGCTAATAATACGGGAAAGTACCTTTCACTGCTGCTGCTCATCACTACTGGCTTACTTCTTTTTGGAAAAGCTTTTCGTGAAAGCAGTTGGTTGACACCCCTCCTACATTTCGGCATCGTGATGGGCACAGCCGCCTTCTACGGTAGCCTAAGTGCCCCCTTGTTTACGGGACTGATCGCAGGGAGTTGGTTGCTCTACTTTGGCGGGATACGCTTGTTCCTGCCAATCTACCACACGGAGTGGAGCCGGTTGATGCGCCCCGTCTTGAGTCTTTGCCTTTTCTTATTAGCCACCATGGCCTGGCGGGGCCCAGAGGTCGTCGATTATTGGTTCTGGACCAGTCCACTCTTCCGCCTTGCCCTCGTTACAGTACTGCTTTTCACGGTGTTCTTCCACTTTTCCATCCTCATCCAGGTGCTCAAAGTAGCTGAGATGAACCAGCTAGCACGAATCTTTGCCTACGGAATGCCCCTTGGCCTTACCCTGCTCGTCTTAGGTTTCGCCCTGGGCCTTTACGGGCAAGAAGCTGGTGATGCCATAAAGCAACTAAATTTGGAACTCCTCACCTTTCCTCCGGAAACCATCGCTGGTTTTGACCCTGACGCTCCCTTTGTACTTTCCCTGGCGGGTGTTATTCTACTGATTTCAGCGGGTATCGGATACTATATTCAACGCATCGCCAAATAAACCAACCATCGTTCACCGTTAAGGCCAAGATCAATCATCTAGTAATAATCCCTACTGAAATGAAACAGTTTTGCTTCGGCATTGTACTATGCCTTTTCTCCGGCCAACTGATGGCCCAAAATACCCAATCTACTATGGATTCAGTTTCTTACGCCCTAGGCGTAGTGCTTTCCCAAAACCTCAAAAAGCAGGGCTTCAAGGAAGTCAATGCCGACGAACTCGCCAAGGGCTTCTCCGAAGGGATTGCCGGGACGGCCGGTATCGACGTTGCGGATGCTAACAATAAAATTCAAACTTACCTCACTGGTGCCCTGGCCAAAGAAGGTGAAGATTTTCTTGCCGAAAATGCGAAGCGCCCCGAAGTTAAGGTAACCGACTCCGGTCTTCAGTATGAGGTACTCCAAGAAGGTGAAGGAGCCAGCCCCACTGCAACCGAGACGGTAGAGGTCCACTACCATGGCACCCTCATCGACGGAACGGTATTCGACAGTTCCGTTGACCGTGGCCAAACCATCGAATTCCCGCTCAACCAAGTAATTCCGGGATGGACGGAAGGTGTTCAACTGATGAAGGAAGGGGCCAAGTATCGATTCTTCATCCCCTACCAGCTTGCCTATGGAGCACGGGGCTCCGGCGGTAAGATTCCTCCTTACTCTGCCTTGATCTTTGACGTAGAATTATTTAAAGTCAAATAAATATCCTCCGTAGACAAACATAAAAAAGCGGTCTTCTCCCTAGCGGAGGAGGCCGTTTTTACTTGATTGAGTTTATCCTTATGCCGCGCGCTCAGATTAATCTTCCCACCCCAAAGAGCAGAAAAGACCGTTACGGCCCTGGGTCAGCTTTCTCGAATGCTATTGCCCATACAATTATCTTACCGTATTATCGCCTTCCAATAACTATCTCCTCAGCCTACCCCATTTTATTTCTCGGGTATCGCTACGACATTTAGTCTCCGTATGAACACACGCACGAAGTATCCTCAAATTGCAATTGCCTATCCGCAAACTAAGCAGGTTAACCACGTAGACACCTACCACGGAGAAATCGTAGAAGATCCTTATCACTGGCTAGAAGATGATAATGCTGAAGACACTAAGGCCTGGGTAGTCGCTCAAAACCAGGCCACATTGGGCTACCTCAATCAGGTCCCTTTTCGTCAAGCTTTTGCCGACCGGATGACCGAACTGGTTAATTATCCGCGAGTGGGAGCCCCAAATAAAGTGGGTGACTACTACATCTGGAGCGAAAACGATGGACTACAAAATCAAGCTGTTTACTACTATAAAAAAGGACAAGACGGGGCGAAGAAAATTTTTATTGACCCCAACGCCCTGAATGCCGCCGGCACGACCAGCATCAACCTGCTGGGATCGGACAAGCAAGATCGCTTTATGGCCTACGCCCGCAGCGAAGCGGGGTCTGACTGGAACACCCTCCATATTCGCGAGCTCGCGACTAATACCGATCTTGAAGACGAGCTACAATGGATTAAGTTCAGTGGAGCTGGATGGTATAAAGACGGTTTTTTCTACAGCAGGTACCCTGCCCCTGCCACAGGGGATACACTCAAGGGTAACAACCTTATGCACAGTGTCTATTATCATAAACTAGGCACCCCTCAAGAGGAGGATATTCTCATTTACGCCGACCAAGATAATCCTACCTATTATCATTCCGGTGGCACAACAGAAGAAGAAGACTACTTCGTGATGTACGCCGCTCCTGGTACGGACGGATTTGCCCTTTATTACCTGCCCCTTGACGGCAAAGAGTTACCCCGTAAAAAGCCAATTGCCCTATTCCCAAAGACCGACCAGAAAAGCAGTGTCGTTCATTCCGAAGGCAAGCATTTTTGGGTACTGACCGACGTAGGAGCCGCCAATTACCGATTGGTGAAAATTGACCTAGACCTTCCCAACGAGGAAAACTGGGAAGAGATCATCCCCGAAGCAGACAACTTGCTTAATACCGTAACTACCGGCGGCGGATACCTTTTTGCCAATTACTTGGAAAAAGCAACTGACCGGTATTACCAGTTAAATTACGACGGTAGTGGTAAAAAATCCATCAGGCTACCTGGACTGGGCAGCGCCAATGGATTTCGGGCGAAGGAAGGAGAAAAGAAGCTTTACTATGGCTTCACTAGTTTTACCTACCCATACACCATTTTTGAGTACGACGTAGAAAGCGGCAATCATCGCCCCTTCTTTGCCCCGTCCCTCAAGTTCGACCCCGCTGACTTTGTTGAAAAACAAGTCACTTACCAAAGTAAAGACGGCACACCAGTTACTATGTTCCTGGTCCACAAGAAAGGCATCGAGCTGAATGGCGACAATCCCGCCTTCCTCTATGGCAACGGTGGCTTCAACATCAGTTTAAGCCCGAGCTTCAGTACTTTCCGCATTCCAATGCTCGAAAACGGGGCAATTTTCGCCATGGCCAACCTCCGGGGCGGCGGAGAATACGGTGAAGAATGGCATCAGGCGGGCATGCTCAAAAACAAGCAAAACGTTTTCGATGATTTCATCGCCGCAGCGGAATACCTCATCGCAGAAAAGTATACCAATAAAGCAAAACTGGGCATTGCCGGTGGCTCAAACGGGGGCCTTCTAGTTGGTGCCGCAATGACACAAAGGCCTGATCTGTTCGCCGTAGCCCTTCCTGCGGTAGGCGTCATGGACATGCTCCGATACCATAAGTTTACGGTGGGTAAAGGGTGGATTCCCGAATACGGCAGCAGTGAAGATCCGGAGATGTACCCTTACCTCAAAGCCTACTCTCCCTTGCACCGGCTCCAAGCGGGAACCGAATACCCCTCAACCATGGTTACTACCGCAGACCACGACGATCGTGTAGTACCCGCCCACAGTTTTAAGTTTGCCGCCAAGCTACAAGAGGTCCAGGCCGGAGAAAGCCCCGTATTAATTCGTATCTCGGTAGACGCAGGTCATGGTGCCGGAAAGCCCATTTCTAAAACCATCGAGGAACAAGCTGATCTCTGGAGTTTCTTTTTCTATAACACAGATTCGCCGGTGAAGTACTAGCGCTGGTTAGCAATAGCGGACCAG
>JBCDGT010000111.1:0-7856 GCA_038750915.1 Bacteroidota bacterium | reverse complement strand
TTTCGATCTATCCTTTAAGTATGCGGCAGATTACGATCAGGCTTTTCGGGCCCAGTTGGATGGTGCCATTTTTCACCGGACGGAGTTTGCTGTAGCAACCGTTAATATGAGTGAAGGCGCGAGCAAAACTGGCTTCGTTAAAGTATCGCTTGAACGAATAAAAATCAATTGGAAATATGCCCCCCAAAAACTGCGTACCCTGTATTACCTGTCCTATAATATTCCTTTCTTGATCTTTATCTATAGCCTGCAAAAGCTCGGAATTTTTAATTGGGTAATGGCTCGAGTGGGTAAGTTGACAAACCCCTAGCGCCTTGGGTGCTAAATATTGAGTACTATTTCACCTCACATACCATATTTCAGTGAATAAACTACTAGTTACGGGCTCTTCGGGCCTCATCGGCTCTGAGGTTGTCCGTCATTTTTCTACACTTGGCTGGAAGGTCTACGGAATCGATAATAATATGCGGGCGGATTTCTTTGGCCCTCGCGGGGATACCCGCTGGAATCAAGGGCAGCTAATCACCCAGTGCCCGGGCTTTGAACATCTTGAGCTGGATATTCGCGATCGTGCCGGAGTACTGTCTTGCTTTGAGCGGCTTCGCCCTACCCACATTGTTCATACGGCCGCGCAGCCGAGCCATGACCTAGCCGCTTCCCGTCCCTTTGACGATTTTGACGTTAATGCCGTTGGCACCCTCAACCTTTTGGAGGCCGCACGGCAGTATTGTCCGGAATCCCCTTTTGCCCACATGAGCACGAATAAGGTCTACGGAGACGCTCCCAACCGCCTTAATTTAAGGGAATTACCCACGAGGTGGGAGTATGCCGACAAAGAATTTTACCAAGGTATTAAGGAGGACTTCACCATCGATCAATCGAAGCATTCTCTATTTGGCGCCTCGAAGGTGGCTGCCGACGTGATGGTACAGGAGTACGGACGGTATTTTGGCCTGCCAACCTGCGCCTTAAGGGGAGGCTGCCTGACCGGCCCCAACCATTCCGGGGTGGAGCTACATGGTTTCCTGAGCTATTTGATTAAAGTCAACGTAACGGGTGGAGAGTATACCATCTTCGGCTACCAAGGCAAACAGGTGCGCGATAATATTCATTCTTACGATGTAGCTCGCTTCATTGAAGAATTTTTTAAGTCTCCTCGTTGTGGTGAAGTGTATAATATTGGCGGGGGAAGAGACAACTCTACTTCCATACTTGAGGCTTTTACGAGAGTGGAGGGAATTACGGGCAGGGCCATGAATTATCATTATTCGGAAGAAAATCGAGCGGGAGACCACATCTGCTACATCTCTAACCTGGAGAAAATGCAGACGCATTATCCTACTTGGAGTATTACCAAACCACTGCAAACGGTATTTGAAGAAATCGTAGACAGCTGGCAGCGCCGTTTAGCAAATTAGGCCTACTGCTTGGTCGACTAAAACCAAACAAGTTCCTAGCTGCTTTTCAACGGGCGTAAACCGAATTTACATATCAACTTATCTTCAAGCCCGTAATCGGTAGATGCCAAGAGCGGGAAAATGACACAAAGGTTCGCCTCATTCAACTCGCAAATAAATCCCTTTATGCAAAAGCCTAAGCTCATCTACTTAGTCTCTGCGAGATACTCCGGATCAACGCTTTTTAGCCTACTTTTTGGTACACAATCTGGGATAAGTACGATTGGAGAACGGAGGAAGTTCTACAGTAAGATGATCGAACCGATTGGTCCGTCAAAACACTGTTCTTGCGGAGAACTATTTGTGGATTGTGCGTACTGGATCAAAGTGAAGAAACGATTTTTCGAGCTACGGGAGGGAATGGATAATCTTCCTTTTGAGTTTCCCTTTTTTAAATTTTTTGTCAACCGCTATCCATTAGTAGCCTATCGTAGAATCATAGCCTACCTACTCTCCTTGGGGATAGATGTAGAAAAAATACCCGGGGCGGGGCGTTTCAATAAAGTATTAAGGGAAAATGAACTCTTAATGCAGGCGGTTTTGGAGGTTGATAATAACCGAGTATTTTTCGATTCCAGTAAGCCCATTTATCACGGAGTTTTTTTCTCTGCGAGTAAGAAGTACAGAACTTATCTTCTATGGTTGATCCGTGACCCTAGAGCGCAGTCGGTCTCCGCGCTGAAGTACAATAATTGGACCTTGGAGTATGCCGCTAACCACTGGATTAAGGAGTACGAACTTACCAAACGATTGCTCGTTAGAGGCAACTACGCCCACCTCCCCATCAGCTACGAAGCCTTTTGCCGGAACCCACGTAATACACTCGATGCTATTAACGATTTTGCGGACTTAGGAATTGAGGAATGGGACTTGAACTTTCGCAGAAAGACCTTACACGTCATGGGTAATTATGGCACTCGCATTGCCAATAAATCTTCCGCGATTGAAGAAAGATCGGAGTGGGTACAAAAAATTGATACAGAACAGCGCCGGTCGCTCGAGCGGCAGCTGAAAAAGTACCGTCACCTTTTTTCCGAAACGGTGCCGCCTTTAGTCGACTAAGGAGTCGTTGAATAAGCGATCTCTGGGCGCAACCGCAGGTGCAATGATTGTTGAAAAGTAGGCTAATTAGGCTGTGCCCTTGAATGAAAATCGTAAAATTCAAGCTTTTTAAAAGCTGCTTTCTGGGCTATCGCCCCCAAAGTATCTGGTGCTACGGTAAAGGAGACAACGGACCATTGTCCCGCTTCTTCCGGTGCCCAATCCGTGTGTAATACTCGGACTTCCTCCTCTTCTTTTACGCTGATTCCGAATTGAGCTAGGGGTAAACTGAGCCCCGCTCCGTGGGCCTTGATCAAGGCTTCTTTGCGCGTCCACAATCGGAAGAATGCTACTGGCTGATCTACTAGTGGTATGGCGGTAATGTTGTGAATTTCTACGGGAGAAAAGAAACGGTGAACTAGGGTTTCCGTTTCGATCTTGTCATTAACAGATTCGGCGTCCACGCCTATGGCCTTATCAAGCGAAAAGACAAGGAGGGCATGGCCATCAGTATGGGAAAGATTGAAGTGTAAATCAGATGGGGACTGAAGGAATGGCTCCCCGTATTCCGTATACCTAAACTCACTCTTATATGGCTCCAATGATAAATATTTGCCCAGTAGGGTGCGAAGAATTCCTCGGCAACAGAGGTAATTATTTCGATCTTTAACGTAGTGGAATCTTCCTAGCCTTTCCTGCTCTGACAACGACAGCAGGGGGAGGTATTGATTAATTTGCTGCGACTCCTTCAATAAATTAATTCTCCACACATGAATATCTCCAGGTTCTAATGACGTCCAACCTGGCGCGGGAGCCTGCCAGGGAGTTTTCGCTAATGACCGGTGGAAACGGAGCGCTTCGCTAAGCATTGGTTGATGGTAGTAGCTAGCCCCGCTACCTCTGGAGGAGCGAAAAGGCCAAGATGAGTACCTGGAACAACGTGAATATCAACCCCCGCTGGTGCTAGGTAATGCCAAGAGTCGAGGTGGAACTGCTTTAACTCCATTTCTGCAAACTGGCTGCTGCGAATAAAAGTTATCGGTTCTTCAATAGGGTTCCAAGTGTATTCGGCATAGATTTTATTTAGGCCGATGATGGTGAAGCGAAGGTCGCGCTCCTGTTTGTTTTCCAGCGGATTACCCAGCCGTTGTTTAGCAAAGAGGAGCTTGCGCCAATAGCGTTTGCCAGTGCTAACGTAATTGCCCCTGCGAATAAAGTCAATTAGTCTGCGGCCAAAGCTTCGGGCCTTGACCCCGACCTGGATAGGAAGAAATGGACTCGAATCTACGAAGATGAGTTGATCGACCGATTCCCCTTCGGCCTTTAGCTGATGGACCATTTCTACCCCAACGGCGTTACTAAAGCAAGTGCCGAGTAAGCAGTAGGGGCCATGCGGCTGTACTTCCCGGATGGCGGCAATGTAGGTGGCTGCCATTTCCTCAATGCTTGCTGGAATTTCTAGTTCGCCGTTAAGCCCTTTGGGCTGGAGGGCGTAAACGGAACGAGAGCCATCCAATAGTTTTGCGAGGGGGTGGTAAAAAAATACGTGGCCACCACCCGAATGGAGGCAGAATAAAGGTGGGAGATCGCCACCCTGACGTAATTGGACGACTGCCTCGTAGGCGAGGTCAGCGCTAGGCGAAAATTGGTTTTCTTCTGCTGCTGCCGCCACTAGTTCAGCAATCGTCGGGTGGCGAAATAAATGCTGAGGTGCCAATTTTATACCCATCTCTTTAGCTCCTGAGATGAGACGAATGCTCTTCAGCGAATTACCCCCTATATCGAAGAAGTTATCGTGGCGGCCAATGGTCGCTAGCCCTAATACTTTTGCCCAGAGGGCGGCCATTTGTTCTTCGGCCTCGCCTTGTGGCGGCGCGGAGGTGCCGGAGGTGAATTTGGCTTCCGAGATGGGTTTAGGTAGGGCTTTACGATTGATCTTACCGTTTGGTAACCGGGGTATTTCGTTGAGAAGTACGAAAAAATCCGGAATCATGTAAGCAGGTAAGTGCTGACGCAATTGCCGGTTCAGGAGAGAGACTTCTATGGCCTCTCCTTCCAATTGGTAATAGGCGGCCAGATGAAGCTCCCCTTGACTTGAGATTGGGATGACTACGGACTCTCGTACTAGAGGAAGTTGGTTGAGTACTTTGCTGATCTCGGCGGGCTCAATCCGATGGCCGCGAATTTTGACTTGATTGTCACTTCGCCCCAGAAAGTCGAGGAGACCATTTTTCCGGTAGCGTACTAAATCCCCCGTTTTATACAAACGTTGCCTGGCACCTGCGGCCGCGCCCAAATTGAGTTCAATAAACCGTTCTTCCGTTAAATCTGGTCGGCCCAAATAGCCCTCGGTTAGGGTCGGCCCACTCAGGTAAAGCTCGCCCACTACGCCGACAGGAATGGGCTGTAAGTGACGGTCTAGTACGTAATGCCCCACTCCGTGTATCGGGCGACCAATTGGAACGCCCGTGGTAGCATCATCTGGCATTATGCGGTGGGCAGTAGACCATACCGTTCCCTCCGTAGGGCCATATTCATTGACTAGACTAGTACCGGGTAGCTTGGCGTAATGTTCGCTTACTAAACTGGCAGGACAGGCTTCTCCTGCCACCATCACCAATTGTAAGCTGGCTAAATCTTCGACCTGGCTGAACTCCAGCAGGAGCTGGTAAAGTGTCGGTAGTAGGAGGGTATGGCTTACCCCTTCTGAACGAATAAGCTGGCCTAAACTTGCGGGGTCTTGTTCCGCCCGTGGTGCTGAAACGACAAGCTTGCCTCCGTGGGCCAAGGTCCAGAAAATACCCGCCACGGAACTGTCGAAAGCGAAAGAAGAAAGTAAAAGAAAGGCGTTTGGTGGCTCCGAATAGAACGCAAAGCGAGCGGCGGTAGAGTGGGCTAGGTTCTCGTGGCTAATCGGAATGCCCTTAGGTCGACCAGTGCTGCCGGAGGTATAGATAATGTAGGCGGTCTGCTCCGGTGCAATAGCGGGAAGGTCAAGATCTTTCCCTACCGTTTTCCCTCGGGGAATACCGATAAAACCGATCCCTTCCGTTGGAGGAGGACTCAGCTCCTGTTGGTGCACCAACAGGCGAATGTCTGCGTCGGCGATGATCATCTCCAGCCGATCGGCGGGGTATTCGGGATCGAGCGGGACGTAGGCTCCCCCCGCTCGCATGATGCCAAGAATGCCGACGAGTAGGTCCGTGGTTCGGCCGCAGTACAGACCTACGGGACTATTGGGCCGCAGTCCCTCCTCCAGTAGCTGCTCCGCGAGTGCAGCACTATTCGCGGCGAGTTCACCATAAGAAAGTGCCGTATTACCATCGGTAATGGCAGTGGCGGTAGGATTTTCGACGGCCCGCCGTGCAAATAGTTGGGGTAACAGGGGAGCTTCTAGGTGCTCTCCTAGGGTAGGGTTCCAGTCTACCACAATTTGCTGCTGCTCCGCTACCGTCAGTAAAGCACAAGTATGGATGGGGCTGGTAGGGTCGGTAACGGTCTCTTTTAATAATACGCTGAAATGATCCAGCATGGCGGCCACCGTATCTTCCTGGAATAGGTCAGTAGTGAATTCAAAACCGATGCTGAAATGAGTCCCGTGATCGGTGGCGAAAAGACTAAGGTCGAATTTGGAGGTGCCGAGGTCCAGGTACTGGTCAGCCACGGTTAGCCCAGCAGGAAGGATACGCTCCGGGGCTGCACCGTTGTAGACGAACATAGTTTGGAAGAAGGGGTTTTCTCCCGCCGATCTCCCTTCAGCTAATTCATCCACCAGCCATTCGAAAGGCACGTCTTTGTACGCCAGTGCGGTTTCTACCTTCGGTTTTAGCTTACTGATGAGGTGGTTCAGCCCTTGCTGGGGAGAAAGTTGATTCCGTAGGACGACCGTCTCGTTAAGAAAGCCAATCAAGGCCTCGAACTCCGTCCGATCCCTGGTGCTGATGGGCGCGCCCACCAGCAGGTCTTCCTGCCCGGTATAGCGGTAGAGGAAGGCATTGAGGACGGCCAGGAAAATGACGTTTGGGGTAGTGCCATGGGTACGGGCCAGTTGGTGGACCTGATTGGAAAGGATCGTGGGAAGTTCTTTGGTAAGTAGTTTTCCCCGAAAAGAACCAACGGGCGGACGGGGGAAATCATACGGGAGTTTCGCGTAAGGAAGCTCTCCTCCAAGCTCCGTTTTCCAGTCGTCAGAATGGGTCTCTGGTACCTCCCGGCTAGCTTCCCAGTAGGCGTAGTCGGCAAAACCTAGCGTTGGTGCTTTGGCGGGGGGGAGTTCCTCCCCTTCAACCAACTTGGTGTAATAACTAAAGAGTTCCTGTTCCAGTACCATTAAGGAGCCACGATCGCCAATAATGTGATGCATTGAAATAAGGAGCCGATGTACCTCTTTTCCACGGGGAAAAAGCTTAGCACGAAATAACAAGTCACTACCTAAGTCGAAGGGACGTAAGCAAAAATGGGACTCGGCGGCCGCCAATTTTTCCTCGGACATAGCTTGTTCGTCTGCTTGTTCGAGGGTAAAGTTGGCCGCAGGCTGGAAGGTCATTATAATTTCCCCTGCGGCATCCATCCTGTAATTGGAGCGAAGTACTTCCTGGCGATTAATTAGCCATTCTAGGCTTTGTTGCAGCTTGACGACGTCGAGCTTTCCCCGAAACTCATAGCGGTGGGCGTACTGATAGAAAGGATTGCCAGGATGCAACTGCTGCAATAAGAACAACCTTCGTTGCCCGGCGGAGGGCCGTGCGGGGGTATCCGTGGGCCTTGACTGGATGCCTACTTTCGTAGTACTGCTTTTTCGCTTTTTCCACTGACTGAGAAGATCAGACTGTTTCATGGGGTGGCTGTTTTGAAGTGGAGCTCAAATAGTCTTAGTTGCCGCTTACTTCGGATGGGGCAAACCGAAAAGATCACGGAGCCAAGCCAATAAGGTGATGTCGACCTCGAAGAGGCGTTCGACGGTCCAGTAGAGGGCAATCATGATCAGCAGGATCGAACCGAATAACAGTAATTTGGAGTAAAAAGCAGTTTTGCGTAAGAGGAAAAGCAATGGGAATACGGCACAAATAATGAGGAGTTGTCCAATTTCTACCCCAACGTTAAAACCGAGGAGGGACCATATGAGGAAGTCGCTACCCAACCCTTTTTCCCCTAAGACACTGGCAAAACCAAAGCCGTGAAAGAGACCAAAAACAAAGGCAATAACCCACTCTTTTCCCTTGAAAATAGGTCGGATATTATGGAGTGCCGCCAGGCCAATGGAGAAGGCAATCAAGGATTCTACGTAGCGAGAGGGAAGGTTAACCACTTCTAGGGCCGCTAAAGCTAGCGTGATGGAGTGAGCAATAGTGAAGAAGG
>JBCDGT010000110.1:0-7858 GCA_038750915.1 Bacteroidota bacterium | reverse complement strand
GGGGTTGGTTGACGCGATTACTAGTCTGCCTAACGTCATTCACTTCCTCGGAAAAGCCGAGCCAATCCCAATGCGTGATGCGGAAGCAAATCGTTTATTGGGCAAGGTTGATGAAAACCTGGAAGCCGGCGATACTATGATCGAACCCTTTATCGAAGGAGAAACGGTCAAAATTATCGACGGCCCCTTCAACGAGTTTGTTGGCGATATCCAGGAGGTGAACGAAGAGAAAAAGAAATTGAAAGTGATTGTAAAAATCTTTGGCCGTGGTACGGAAGTTGAGCTCAACTTCATGCAGGTCGAAAAACAATCCTGATGTTTCATCAATATTTCCCGTCGCTGAAAGTCGGTTAATGAATCGAAATATCCGCGACTTCGTCAGCAAAAAAACGGTTCGTTAACCGACATGCCGGAAAAATTGCTGAGTTTTTAATACCCCGAAAATAATTTCAAACGTCGGAGAGTAACGCAAAAAAGTAGTTACTCGTTAGCACGACACAAATAAGCTGCAATGGCTAAGGAAATTGAAACTTTCATCAAACTACAGGTACGTGGTGGTGGTGCCAACCCCGCCCCTCCGGTAGGCCCCGCACTCGGTGCGAAGGGCGTAAACATCATGGAGTTCTGTAAGCGTTTTAACGCTGCTACGCAGGATTCTCAGGGCAAGATTCTCCCGGTTGTTATCTCAGTTTATAAGGACAAGTCCTTTGACTTCGTCATTAAGACCCCACCTGCCGCCGTCCAATTAATGGAAGCCGCTAAGCTTAAGAGCGGCTCCAAGGAATCCAACCGCATTAAGGTTGGTAAAGTAACCTGGGATCAGGTACGCGCGATCGCTGAGAACAAAATGCCCGACCTCAACTGCTTCACCGTAGAAAGCGGTATGAAGATGGTAGCTGGCACGGCTCGCTCCATGGGTATCAACGTTACCGGAACTCCTCCCTGGGAGGAAGCCGAAGCCTAGGTGGTTGGTAATTAGTATTTAGTAATTGCTTGAACGTGCTTATAACTAACTACCAATTACCAAATACCACCAAAGCGCCCAACGAAACAAATTATCTAGAAGGGAGCACAACCCACGAGTTGTGCGTCAATTACCTCAAACAATTTTATTATGGCTAAACTTAGTAAAGCACGGAAGGCCGCTGCCGAAAAGATCGATGCCGAAAAGCAGTATGCCCTCGGAGAGGCCATGGCCCTCGTTAAGGAAGTAAATACCGCTAAGTTCGACGCATCGGTCGACGTACACGTACGTCTCGGAATCGACCCCCGTAAAGCTGACCAGGCACTGCGTGGTACGGTAACCTTGCCTCACGGCACGGGTAAAACCAAGCGCGTACTGGCATTCGTAACCCCCGATAAGGAAAAAGAGGCAGAAGAAGCCGGTGCTGATTTCGTAGGCCTTGATGACATGGTCGCCAAGGTAAACGAAGGATGGACGGACTTCGACGTCGTAGTGGCTATGCCACAGACTATGGCTAAAGTTGGCCGTCTCGGTCGGGTACTCGGCCCTCGCGGCTTAATGCCAAACCCTAAGACGGGTACCGTAACCATGGACGTAGCGCAGGCAATTACCGACGTTAAGGGCGGCAAGATCGCCTTTCGCGTAGACAAATTCGGGATCATTCACAGCAGCATCGGCCGGGTAGGATTTACCCCCGAGCAGTTGTTGGACAATGCTAACGAACTTCTTGGCACCTTAGTGCGGATGAAACCCTCCAGTGCTAAAGGCCAGTACATGAAGTCCGTCACCGTAGCTTCTACGATGAGTCCGGGCATCAAGGTCGACCCCAAAACCATTGCTTAACCCGTCCTTCAAACTAACTTACCATGACTAAGACAGATAAAGCGGCGGCCATCGAGCAATTGAAGACCCGCTTCGAAAATAACGACTTCTTCTACATTGCGGATGCTTCCGAGCTATCCGCCGAGAAGACTACCGAACTTCGCGGTAAGCTTTTCGAGAAGGGTATCTCCATGCAGGTAGTAAAGAACACTCTTGCTATCAAAGCTTTGGAGCAACTTCCCGAAGAAAACAACTACGCCGAAGTTTTTGATGCACTTAAAGGCCCATCCGCTCTTCTTTTCACGGAAGTAGCCAATGCGCCTGCCCGTGTAATCAAAGAATTCCGCGGCGACGACGGTGAACGGCCCATCCTGAAGGCGGCTTACATCGCCAGTTCCGTTTACCACGGTGACGACCAGTTGGATGCGCTTTCCAAGCTCAAGTCTCGTGAAGAGATGCTCGCCGAAGTGCTCACTCTCCTCCAGAGCCCCATGCAGAACCTGCTGGGTGCCCTCCACAGTGGTGGCAGCAAGATTGCTGGTATCCTCAAGACGCTCGAAGAGCGGGAGGGGTAACTTCTTAGGAGCTAGAAACAAGGAACTAGGAGTGATCAAACTCGTATCTAGTTCCTAGTTCCTAGTTCCTAATTCCTAGTTCCTAATTCCTAACTATAGCTTCCAAGCTGATATACGCGATTACTCGTAAATCACTTTTAAATACATTTTTATTATGGCAGACGTAAAAGCAATTGCCGAATCACTCGTAGGACTTACCATTAAGGAAGTTACCGAGTTAGTAACCATCATGAAGGACGAGTACGGCATCGAGCCTGCTGCCGCTGCCGTAGCTGTTGCTGCTGGTGGAGGTGCTGGCGGTGATGAAGGCGGCGCTGCTGCTAAGACCGACTTCGACGTAGTACTCGAGTCTGCTGGTGGTTCTAAGCTGAAGGTTGTTAAAGAAGTTAAGACCCTCCTCGGTCTTGGCCTCAAAGACGCGAAGGAACTCGTTGACGGCGCGCCTACGACCCTGAAAGCCGGCGTTCCTAAGGACGAAGCCGAAAGCATCAAAGCCGCTCTCGAAGAGGCGGGTGCTACCGTTGAGCTGAAGTAATTCAGTTCTCTGCAAAGATTTAGTGAGGGGCAGCAGTCCTCCGGACAGGCTGCCTCTCCTACTTCTTTTACCGAA
This sequence comes from Bacteroidota bacterium, assembly GCA_038750915.1. Lineage (GTDB taxonomy): Bacteria > Bacteroidota > Bacteroidia > Chitinophagales > Saprospiraceae > Neolewinella. The sequence continues at coordinate 4,887 of JBCDGT010000110.1, read as the reverse complement.
AAAAGGCCCGTAGGGAGCCTTTTTGCTGGCTTAGCGGATGCATTTTCCGGCTAAGCTATTTGCGTATAAAGAATCACCCTTGAAGGTGCAACTTTTTCGCAGCGAAAAGTGTCTTATCTATTCGCAATCCCTATTCCCGCTCGAACAAATGTGTTCGGCCCCCAAGTAAATCCCCTGAATACCCACCACCGCGGACGGGCGGTATTCGGGCCAAATATAAAGGAAAACCGCTAATGACGTCAAACGGCCAGATCCTTAATGCTGAAGAACAACGGGTAAGCTTCGGCAAGATTAAGCTAACTGATCATTCTCCCGATCTACTAGAAATTCAACTAAAATCATTCCAGGAGTTTTTCCAACTCGAAACCACGCCCGAAAACCGGGCTTTAGAAGGTTTATACCGAGTCTTTCAGGAAAATTTTCCGATTTCCGATACCCGGAACATCTTCAACCTGGAATTCCTCGACTATTTCGTCGATCCACCTCGCTACACCATTCCAGAGTGTATGCAGCGTGGCCTTACTTACAGTGTGCCACTGAAGGCTAAACTTCGTTTGTCTTGTAACGACGAAGAACACGTGGACTTTAAGACCATCGAACAGGACGTTTTCCTCGGTAACATTCCCTACATGACTCCGAAGGGTACCTTCGTCATCAACGGGGCCGAGCGGGTAATCGTCTCTCAGCTACACCGTAGCCCAGGGGTGTTCTTCGGTCAGAACTTCCATCCCAACGGTACGGCGATTTATTCTGCCCGGGTTATTCCTTTCAAAGGGGCCTGGATGGAATTTGCCACCGATATCAATACGGTGATGTACGCTTACATCGACCGGAAAAAGAAATTCCCCGTTACGACCCTACTACGGGCCATTGGTTATGACAGCGACAAGTCGATTCTGGACCTCTTTGGCCTTGCTGATGAAGTACCCAACACTCGCGAAGCCCTGACCAAGTCCATCGGGCGGAAATTAGCTGCTCGCGTGCTGCGCGCCTGGACGGAAGACTTCGTAGATGAAGACACCGGTGAGTTGGTGATCTTGGAACGTAACGAAATCATTCTGGAGCGTGATACGGTACTCACCGAAGACAATATCGAGGAAGTACTGGCTGCTGATGGCATCGAGAACGTCATCCTTCAGAAAGAGGATGTTGGTATGGATTACGGCATCATCTACAATACGCTACAGAAGGATCCTTCCAGTTCTGAAATCGAGGCTGTTCAGTACATCTACCGCCAACTTCGCGGCAGTGATCCACCGGATGAAGAGACGGCTCGTGGTATTATCGATAAGCTGTTCTTCAGCGATAAGCGCTACAACCTTGGTGAAGTAGGTCGCTACAAAATCAATCGTAAGCTCCAGGCGGGTACGGACGATGAAATCTTGGTACTGACCAAGGAAGACATCATCGCCATCGTCAAGTACCTCGTTGCCTTGATGAACCAACGTGCTGAAATCGATGATATCGACCACTTGAGCAACCGCCGTGTTCGTACGGTAGGGGAGCAACTTTATGCCCAGTTTGGCGTCGGATTGGCCCGGATGGCCCGCACCATCCGTGAGCGGATGAACGTCCGGGACAACGAAGTTTTCACCCCAATCGATCTGATCAACGCCCGGACCCTCTCCAGCGTAATCAATTCCTTCTTCGGTACGAGCCAATTGAGCCAGTTCTTGGACCAAACCAACCCGCTCTCCGAAATCACCCACAAGCGGCGGATTTCTGCCCTTGGACCTGGTGGTCTGAGCCGGGAACGTGCAGGCTTTGAGGTGCGTGACGTACATTATAGTCATTACGGCCGCCTCTGTACGATCGAAACGCCGGAAGGACCGAACATCGGTCTGATCTCTACCCTCTGTGTTCACGCTAAAGTGAACAAAATGGGCTTCCTCGAAACACCTTACCGCGCGGTAGAAGACAGCAAGGTAGTGATGGAGGGTGACCCCATTTACCTCAGTGCGGAAGGGGAAGACTTCAAAAAGATTGCCCAAGCCAACTCTCCGATTGACGAGCAGGGTGCCTTTATCGGTGACCGGGTAAAAGCCCGTGACCACGGTGACTTCCCCGTGTTGGAACCCGAAGAACTGGAGTACATGGACGTAGCCCCCAACCAGATTGTCGGGGTCTCCGCTTCCATGATTCCCTTCCTAGAGAACGACGATGCTAACCGTGCCCTGATGGGCTCGAACATGCAGCGCCAAGCTGTTCCTCTGCTTCGCCCGTCCAGCCCCATTGTAGGTACTGGCCTAGAGGGCAAAGTGGCCCGCGATAGCCGGATGCTGATCAACGCGGAAGGCGACGGCGTTGTAGAATACGTGGACGCCAACGAAATCATCGTTCGCTACGAGCGTACGGACGAAGACCGGCTGGTTTCTTTCGACGACGATAAAGTAACCTACACTCTGACGAAGTTCTTGCGGACCAACCAAGGTACCTGTGTTAACCTGAAGCCCATCGTACGCCGCGGGCAGAAGGTCACCAAAGGACAAATTCTTTGTGATGGTTACGCTACTGAAAAAGGAGAACTTGCTCTGGGGCAGAACATGAAGGTAGCCTTTATGCCCTGGAAAGGTTACAACTTCGAGGATGCTATCGTGCTTTCTGAGCGCGTAGTTCGCGAAGATGTCTTTACCTCACTGCACATCGAGCACTTCGAAATGGACGTGCGCGACACCAAACTGGGCGAAGAGGAACTTACTAACGATATCCCTAACGTTTCCGAGGAAGCCACTAAGGACCTCGATGAGAACGGTATCATCCGCGTCGGTGCCTGGATCAAGGAGGGCGACATCTTGATCGGTAAGATTACGCCGAAGGGAGAATCTGACCCGACACCAGAAGAGAAACTTCTCCGCGCCATCTTTGGTGATAAAGCCGGTGACGTAAAGGATGCTTCCATGAAGGCCAGCCCCTCCCTAAAAGGAGTGGTAATCGGTAAGGACCTCTTCAGTAAGACGAAGAAGGATCAGAGCCAGAAAGACGCTGAGAAGATCAAACTCCAACGTTTGGAGGACGACCATAAGGTTAACCTCAATAAGCTCAAGACCCGTCTGGTCGACAAAATGGACCAACTCGTCCGTGGTCGTGCCAGCCAAGGAGTGAATACGATCTACGGCGAATCCGTAGTGCCGAAAGGAGAGAAGTTCACCCAGTCCCTACTGCGTGACCTCGATTACACTAGCATTGACTACAGTGGTTGGACCACCAGCGAAGACCTCAATTCCCTCATCGCTCGCCTACTGCACAACTACAGTATCAAGGTGAACGAGGAAGTGGGCCGCTACAAGCGGGAAACCTTCAACATCAGCGTCGGTGACGAATTGCCTGCTGGCGTGCTGAAACTGGCTAAAGTTTACCTTGCTAAGAAGCGTAAGCTGAAGGTAGGGGATAAGCTGGCCGGACGCCACGGTAATAAAGGAATTGTATCTCGTATCGTGCGTGATGAAGACATGCCCTTCCTGGAAGACGGAACGCCAGTCGACATCATCCTGAACCCACTCGGGGTACCTTCACGGATGAACCTAGGACAGATCTTTGAAACGGTACTCGGTTGGGCTGGTGAAAAACTCGGGATGAAGTTCGGTACGCCGATCTTCGACGGTGCCAGCCAGGACGAGATCGAGGAGTACATCCAGAAAGCAGAGTTGCCGAGTCTCGGTCAGACTTACCTATTCGACGGTGAAACGGGCGACCGCTTCCACCAGCAAGCGACGGTAGGTGTGATCTACATGCTCAAGCTCAGCCACATGGTAGACGACAAGATGCACGCTCGCTCCATTGGCCCTTACAGCCTCATTACCCAGCAGCCGCTCGGTGGTAAGGCCCAGTTCGGTGGCCAGCGCTTCGGCGAGATGGAGGTATGGGCTCTGGAGGCCTTCGGTGCGTCCAACATCCTCCAGGAACTGCTGACGATCAAGTCGGACGACATCCAAGGGCGGGCCAAGGCTTACGAGGCCATTGTCAAAGGCGATAACCTCCCTGAGCCGAATATTCCCGAGTCCTTTAACGTACTGGTCCACGAACTTCGTGGCTTAGCGTTGGACGTGAAGTTTGACTAAGACGCGCTGCGCGCTTTTAGACGGCCGCTGGCCTTTTAAGAAGCTTCGCTTTAAGCGTACACTGCTTTCCAATTGGAGAGTGGATTAATTAAAAAGACAGCTTTTTTGCGCGAACGCAGGTGCTGTGTTTAGTGGATAGTAATTAGTTAATTAGTACTTGGTTCCAAAACTAACTACTAATTACCAAATACTAACTACCGGACCTTGCACCTGCGGCCGCGCCCTAAAAGCCTCCTCATAAAACGAAATATGGCATTCAAAAAAAGTAACAGCATCCAGAAGCAGGACTTTGACGCCATCACCATCAGCCTCAGCTCCCCGGACGAAATCCTGGAGCGTAGCTACGGTGAGGTGCTTAAGCCTGAGACCATTAACTACCGTTCGTACAAGCCGGAGCGAGATGGCCTTTTCTGTGAGCGCATTTTTGGCCCCGTAAAGGATTACGAATGTTACTGTGGTAAGTACAAGCGGATCCGTTATAAGGGTATTGTTTGTGATCGTTGTGGTGTTGAAGTAACGGAGAAGAAAGTACGCCGTGAGCGGATGGGCCACATTCGTTTGGTGGTTCCCGTCGTCCACATCTGGTTCTTCAAGAGCTTACCCAACAAGATTGCTTACCTGCTTGGTTTCAGCTCCAAGAACCTGGAAAGCATTATTTACTATGAGCGCTACGTGGTCATCAACCCCGGCATTCGGGAGAGTGAAGAAATCCAGCACAAAACGCTAATTACGGAAGAGCAGTACCTTGATATTCTCGAAACGCTGCCCCCTGAGAACCAGCAACTGGAAGACGGTCATCCCGACAAGTTTGTCGCCAAGATGGGTGCCG
>JBCDGT010000109.1:0-7906 GCA_038750915.1 Bacteroidota bacterium | reverse complement strand
CAAAGCAGATGCCTCCCTGGGTCGCCCGGAGGGAAACGGTGTAAGGCCCGCTGGTGGGGTAGCGATGTACGGGGTTGGTCGCCGTAGAGGTGGCGCCATCGCCAAAGTCCCAGAAGAAGCCATTGGCACGGGTAGTCTCGTTCGTGAAGCGGACCGAATCGGAGTCACAAGCAGTCCGTACCGCGTAGGTGAAATCGGCAATCGGGACGGGGCGAATAAACACCCTTCGAGAGGCACTATCTTGGCAGCCATTCAGATCGGTCACCGTCTGCGTGGCCAGGAAGGTGCCGGAGTTAACGTAGGTGTTTTCGGAGGTGCAACTGATGCCGAAATTGCCGTCCCCAAAATCGTAGGTACAGGCCAAGCCACCAGCTGCCGTAGAGCTGAAGAGTACCGTGCCGCCCTGGCAGATACTGTCGGTAGCCACGAAGCCAGCTTCGGGCGGAGCGAATACTTCCATGGTCTGACAGACCCGATTATCACAGCCAGCCTGATCCGGATTGATGACCGTCAGGCAAACCTGATAAGTTCCCGGAGCAGTATAGGTATGGATGGGATTAAAATCTTCACTGATCGCCGTACTGTCCCCAAAATCCCAGCGGGTAACGAGGCCGTTAGCACTGGTGTTGATGAATTCCACCGGCTCGTTCGGGCAAACGAAAGCGGGGTTGCGGAAAGAGGCGTTCGGAGCAGCTAGTACAGTGACCTGGTTGAGGAATTCGTCTTCCCCACAGCCAAAGGCCCGCTGGCTGATCCGGTAGGTGCCGGGCAGCTCGTACACTACGTAGGGGTTTGGCTGGCTACTGCCCTGGCCGTTGCCGAAATCGTAAAGGACAGGTATACCATTCGTGGCACCACTCATCAGGAATAAGGTGTCACCAACGCAAAGCGTATTGGCACTCTGGTTGAAAAAGGCGGAGACGTCACTGGGCGTCACCACTACGTCCCGACAAAGGGTGTCCCGGCCACAGACACTGGCGATTTGGAGGCAGACTTCCACCGTATCCAACCCGTCCGTATTACGGACAATCAGCGGCGGAATGGAGTCTGTGCTCAGCAGGGTGCCGTCCACTACCCAGCGGTAACTGTCTGGCCGGCCAAAGACGTTGCTGGACAACTCGATGGTATCTCCCGAGCAGTAGGCTACCTGGCTAGTGGAGAAGCGACTTTCGGGAATGGGGCGGGTGGTCACCGACTCGAAGAAGCGGCGAACTTCACAGCCATTATTCAGTTCCAGGCTGATCTCAAAAGTAGAATCTTGGAGGTAGGAGGCCAGGGTGAGGGCTGCGGGGTCACGATCGTTGCTGAAGGTGACGCCGTCGAGCATCCAGTTGTACCTAAGCTCGGGGCCTACGTTGGAATTGTTGATGATGTTGACTTCAAGATCCGAGCAGCGGTCGGGGTCAAAATCCAAAGCAAAATTGGGCGCGGGCGCAGGAAGCACGGTCACGGTTTCAAGAGCAATGGCCGTACAGTTGCCCCGAGCGACAAACAAGCTCACTTCGTAATCTCCTGGCGCAGGAAAAGTAAAACAGGGGCTAAGGGAGCTGGTAGTTATGGTACTGTCGCCAAAGGTCCAACTGATGGAATCGTACACGGCACCTGCGGGCGCGCCAAAACATAATTCATTGCCGTCACAGTCCATTAGCTCGAAACTGGTGACGAGTTCAGCGACCGTTACGTTGAAGGTGTCCTGGCGGGCGCAACCCGCCAAGTCACTACGTTCAAAGCGGTAGATGATGGGGTAAACGCCTTCGGTCACTAAAGCCGGATCAAAAGTCCCGTCGGGCGTTACGCCCGTTCCACTAAATATGCCTCCTGACGGCACAGCGGTGAAAGTAACGGCGGTATCGTCAGCGCACAATTCACGATCTTCGGGTATGGTAACGGCTGTACCGGCGACCGTGATGATGATTTCATCGGTAATCAAGCAAGAGTCGCGGCCGTAGGTAATGACGTAATCTCCGTCGGTGTATTCCCCGGGGTCAAAGATGCCATCGAATTCTCGATTGTCTACCCGCCAAATACCGCCTGTCGCCGGTGTTGCACTGAGGGCAAAGGCTGGACTTTGATCGCAAACAGTGGTGTCTGGTAGATTAATCACGGCTACATCCTGAGCAGCCACGATGAAGCTATCGATCAGTGGAGGCGTGTCACAAAGAGCGGCGGTATCAATGATGTCGGCATCGACCCGATACCTTCCTGGGGAGAGATTCAGCGGGAAGTTAGCCGCCGGAATCGTATCCCCGTTGACCAAGTAAGTGGCCGCGGGATTCAGCGGGTTGGGCGTGTAACTCAACGACAAACAGGCGTCCTCTTGTGGATTCAGCCGCAGGATGGCTGCTTCCACCACTTCGACGTCGAAGGAGAAGGTTTCTTCGACCCCACAGTCTTCGTTCACCCCCCGGAAGGTGACCGTGTACAGCCCTGCTTCGGTGAATTCGACCTGGGTGATCAGGGCGCTCGTATCCCGTACGAAGGCACCAGTGTCGGGGCTGACCGTCCAGCTCCAGTCCGTCAGTCCCGTCGACTGGGAGGCGTTGACGCGGATGGGGGAGATGCTGTCTAGACAAACTTGATAAGGCATGGTGTTATTTCCCGTGAGGTTGGAGTCGGGAAAAGCAATAATGTTGGGGCCTTCAATTACGGTGACGAAGCCGAGCACAGAATCTTGCCCACACGGATTGGTAGCGCGTAAGCGTACCGGAAAGACGCCGGTTTCTGGAAAGGTGTGAGAGGTAGTATCTGAATAACCGTTACCAAAATCAAACTCTAGCGTCAGGGCTTCGGGCGGGCAGGCGCTGGCCCCGAAATCCACGGTTTCGCCTTGGCAGATGATGCTGGGGAAATCACCGAACATGGCCTGCGGCGGGTTTCGCACCGTAAGGGGAATGATGTTCTGGTTGGGGTTGTCTGCTCCGGCGATATAGGAGGTCAGGGTCACAAAGGTCCCCGACAGCTCGTACTGGCAAGTAAGGTAGAAATCGCTGAAATCGTAGAGGTGATTCTGGTTGAAAGTGACCGTATCGTCGTAAAAAAACTGGGGGTCAGAGCCGTCACCCCAGGTGATGGAGATGGAATCGACGGTCCCTTCGAAATCGGGATCGATGTTTACAGTGACGCAAAGGTTGAGAATAGAATCGGTCAGACACACGAACTGGTCGCCGCCACAAATCTGGATGGTGGGAGCACTAGTGTCTTGGGAGTAAACAATGTTAGAAAGAAAAAAAGAGAGTATAAGGCCGCCAATTAACCTGGCGGTTTGTTTTTGGGTCATCCTGGCTTTTTCAGTTTTTGGGTATAGTCGGCTCTAAAATAAGGACTAATCCACTCGTAGTGGGGATGAGTGCAGGTCGCTTGATGCTGTGGTAGGTTTTTGGGGTAGATCGGTAGTGTCCGGAAGGGTAACCGGGCGATTAGGATTGTCAGGATTGTGATATGATGTTTAGAATACTATCTTATTGGTTCTTCAGTAAGACTAGATCGTACCTTCATCCGGTTTGCGGTAAATATAAACTTACGAAGCACCCTTCCCCGACTTTGCTTTCTACGGTCAATTCCGCGCCTAATTGTTCCGCACGAGCTCTTAAGCTATTGAGTCCAAGGCCGTGTTTAACTTCATTGGGGTTGAAACCTAGGCCATCGTCTTCAATACTGAGGGAAAAAGCCTGTTTGGCGAAGGAAAACTGGACCCAGGTATGTTTTGCTTGGGCGTGTTTGGCCACATTCTGTAGGGCTTCCTGTAAAATGCGGTAGAGACTAAGATTTTGCTCTTCGGCCAGTGGGAAAGGGGTGCCGATTACTTCCATGCTGTAGGCCTGCTCTTCGCTGCGATTGAAGTGATCTACTAAGTCCGCAGAAGCCTCCAACAGACCTAGTTGGAGCAATGCATCTGGAAGTAAATGGTGGGCGATCCTGCGGACTTCATCACAAGCAGTTTCGAGGAGTTCGTGTGCGCGGTGGTAGGCCGGCGATTTCTTGATCTGGTCAGTCGTTTCGGTAGCTGCTCCGAGTTGGAATTTGACCGTACTGAGCAGCCCGCCGAGCCCGTCGTGGAGGTCGCGGGCGACTCGGCGTCGCTCTCCTTCCCTACCGTCGACTATGGATTGTAAGCGGACCGTCTGTTCGCGTTGCTGAACGGCGACTAAGCGTTGGCGACTCAATAGTTGGCGTTGGCGGAAATAGCTGGTCAGGGCAAGTAGGATAAGGGACAACAAGAATAAGCTACCGTATAAACGCTGGTTTGTGCGCTTACGCTGAGCCAGCTCGAGCTGTTGGGCCGTCAGTTGGCGTTCTTTTTCCGCTGTTTCATAGCGCTCCCGCAAATCGGCTACGGTGGCGTACTGCGTTTCGTTGTAGAGGCTGTCTTCGAGGGTCTTAAGCGCTTTAAGGTAACCAAAGGCCGTTTGGTAGCGCTGGCCCCGCTCTGCCGCAGTGGCCAGGGCTTTTAGTAAATAGCGCTCTTCGGTGAGTTCTTTATTGGTACGAGCACTTTCCAAGGCGGTTTCCAGCTCCGGTAGGGAAAATGGAAAGGCCGGTGCAAAACGAGATTCCGCTTCGATGAACTCCGCGATGGTGGCAAGAAAACGGGCATTTTCTCTTTCATCTTCGTTAGCACTTCGTATGGCCCAGGCTTCTTGGAAGTAGTGGTAAGCACTATCGGGTTGTTGCTGTTCGGAGTGAATCCGTCCCATGCTACGGAGGGAAATGAGGAGGGAAGTTGGTTGTGCGATAGTACGCTTAAGGGCGATTGCCTCGTGTTGATATCGTGCTGCCTGAGCGTAGTCTTTTTGTTGTCGGTAAAGATTGGCCAAGTTGGTGAGAGAGCCAGCAATGCCCGAGGTGTAGTTGATGGCCTGCTTGATGGTCAATGCTTTTTCGTGGTAGCGCAGGGCAGCCGTAATGTCTCCAAGGTCATCATAAACGTTGGCTACGTTGGTGTAGGAACTGGCGGCACCCCGTTGCTGCCCCAGTGCTTCTTCAAGCCGGGCGCTTTCCAGTATTTCCGTTGCCGCCAGCGCCAGTTCTCCACGTTTTTTACGGACCAGCCCCCGATTATTGTACAGCACGGCGAGTCCGCGTTGGTAGTCACTCTCTGCGAAATAGGGAATGGCCTCGTCGTAGTAGCGCAGTGCTTCGTCGTAGTTTCGTTCGTAGTAATGGGTGATACCGATGCCCAGTAAGCTGGAGCCAATGGCTTTTGTGTCGCCAATTCTTTTACGTAACTCTAGGCCTTTTTGCTGGGCGGCCAGGGCCTGGTCTTGGTCCTGAAGCTGATGGTAAACGTTGCCTAAATTGTTCCAACAGCTGGCGGCGGCACTTAAGTCATTGATGCTTTCGTTGAGTAAGGCTGCTTTCCTAAAATCCTCCGCAGCCGCTTTGTAGGCATCGTCGTAGTAGTGGACGAGGGCTTCGTTGAATAAAGCGCCGGCTCGTCCACTAGGGTAGGTTAGTTTGGCCGCCAAAGAGGCCGCTTCGCGGATGTATGGCCAGGCTAGGGAATGGTCGGTCCGTTGGGTGAGTTCGTAGGCAAGGTCGTTAAGGAGGAGTACTCGGTTGGTATCCGGTGAGGCCGTGCGGAGGAGCTGTCGGAGGCTATCCAGTGACGACTGGCCGGAGAGGGAAAAGCTGATCCCTAGTAGCAGTAATAAAAGGTTGGGGCGGTAGGACACGGGGGAAGTCTTTGGGCACTAGCGGCAATCTGCCGCACCGTAATATCCGTAAACTTGGTCTTTTAACTTAAAGTGCAATTCACCCGCACCGTCCCGGATGACCCGTAGGGACTCTTGGGCGGATTGACCGTTGACCTGAAGGGTGAGTACGTAGTTGTCTCCGCTGCCGTCCAGCTTCCAGTAGCCGGCTACGGAGTCGTGATCACTCTGAGCAGCAGAACCGTAGCCACCGCTGATGTAAAAGGAGCTCTCCGTCTCCACCCGAACCAGGCCGCTGGGGCAAAAGTGGATGATCTCGCGGGAGCGGTAGCCACTGTCGTAGCTACTGCTGGAACTGATCGAGGCGATTCGGTAACCCGCCAGGAGTTCCGCCGCGCCACCGGTACTGCCCAGTGTATTGGCACCATTATCCCGGAGGGCCGCACTTTTGGTGGGGCTTTCGTAAGCTCGGATAGTACGGAGGATGGTTATGGCTAGCTGCCGAGCTCGCTGGGCGGAGAAATATTCGGGAGCTACCGACACCAGCAGGTTACCCCCCGTTCCGCCAGGTAAGTGAAAGCCCAGTAGGTAGCCACGGCAAGGTTGGTCGATGAGTTGCCCGGAGACGTAAGTACCCAAGGCGTTATTACCCAGTTCTTCCGGTTGGCCACTGGGGGTGAGTAGGGTAGTGGCTTCCCGGTAAGGTTGTTGTAATTCTTGCCGGATCGCTACGGTGGAGGTATAGGCCTGATTTGGCCAGAGGAGGATGAGACCAGCCTCGGAGGAATGGGTCAGCATGTAGAGCTGTTTGGTGAGGTAGCGCTCCCAGCCGGGCGGGTCATCGAAGGCAAAGGCCGGAGGACTACTTTGGGCCACACCATTAGCCGGAGATAGTAGGAAGTAAAAAAGTAGCAATAAGCTGGCGGATACCAGGCGTTGACGAATAGACATAATAGTAGGATTGGAGGGAAAGAGTTGGGTGGATAACCAAAAACTGGGCGGAGTACTGGCTTGAATAAGCTTACACTGCACCCGTTTGACGAGCTTAGTGTGCACCTGCGGCCGCGCCCAAAAAGGAAGGCTTATCTGGCGGGCGGCTGAAGGCTACGTTGTTCTTCCGGGCTCAGTGCGTTGTAGAGTTGGAGACAGTAACGGAAGCTGTCGTGGTCCCGAAAACGGAGCACTGGCCCCTGGTCCCTTGCCACCGTTTGGGGAGAAGGGTTGGTGAAAATGCTGCCGTCGCGGGAGATGTACTTGAGCTTGGCGGGAACGTGAGTATAAGCGGCGATGAGGTCACTGCCCCGCGCTTTGCGCCCGTCCAGGAGTGCCCGGTTTTGTACCATTCGGTTGTAAGCGGCCACCATTTCTGGTCCGGGGAAGGTGGGCACCAAGTCGCGAAAGTGGACGGTACGGAAAGTGGGAATCCCCAGCGCAGCGTACTTCGCGGAGAAAACGATGTCTCCCACTTTGGGGGCAGCATGAGGATAGGCACCCGCTACCCGAAAACCGGCCTTCTTGAGGCGGAAAGCGGCCAGCACCGCCAGGGCGCCGCCCAGGCTGTGGCCGGTCACGTAAACGGGTTTGTTACTAGCTGCAGCAGGACCATTTAATTCTGAGATGATGCGGTCGATGATGGATTCCAGGGCCGTGCCGAAGCCGGCGTGTACCTTACTGCCACTCCAGCGCGGACCGCTCATCGGCGCAAGATGCGCATCCGTAGCCACCCAGTCTTTTACGGCACTTTCGAGCAAGACATTGGGCAGTTCAATACTGGCGGCTCGGCGCCAACCATTGATATCAATGGACGCACCGACTGCTGTAGGCGGAGCGCCGAATTCGGAACCGCGAAAAGTAATGAGGACCATGTCGGATTTACTGGCAACGATGCACTGCGTGCTGGTGCGGCTATTACGCAGGAAGGCCACGCGCTCAAAGCCCCATTCTTCGAATACGGGGCGCACTAGACGGCTGTATTCCGACTCGTTACGTGCGCCCACTACGTCGAGGTAACACTCGCGGGAGGCGAGCATGGTCAGGTAGGCGTTGCGGGCGGAGTAGGTGTTGGAATTGGTGGTGAAGTGGTCAAAGGGCTTAGTGGGCCGGAAGGCGACTGTTGCCGACTGCACAATGGTCACCGGCCGTTGTTTTTGGGCGAATAGTAGTAAGAAAGGGAATAAGGAGAGCAAGAAAAAGCAAAGGGATTTCATGGCATAACTAGGTTTGGTGAACTAGGATATGCCAAAATTGAGGTGGTT
>JBCDGT010000108.1:0-7908 GCA_038750915.1 Bacteroidota bacterium | reverse complement strand
TGACGGAGCACATCCACGGCCATCAGGATAATCCCGAGTGGTCACTGAGTCCGCCACGTATCCCACAGGGCCTGGACCTGAGCTACGAGACCATCGGAGAGTTAGCTCAGCGGGCGGACTACTTTACTGCCCACGTGGGTAAGTGGCACCTAGGTAGTGATGCTTTTCATCCCGCTAAGCAAGGCTACGACCGAACATTCGCCAGTGGTGCTCAAGGGCTTCCTCGTTCCTTTTATTATCCCTTTTTTGACGAGCAAGCCTTTCCTGATCTGCTAGCTGCTACGAAGGAAGGGGACTACCTGACGGATGCCCTTACCGACCATACTTTGGATTTAATGAAGGAATGGGAAGGAGCCAACTGGCTGATCTCCCTCAACTTTTATGCCCCCCACGTGCCGATAGAGGGGAGAAAAGACTGGGTAGCGCATTATCAGCAAGTTATTGCAGATACCCATTATCGCCAGTTTCCTACCCTGGAGTACGCGGCGATGGTGTCCGTGATTGATGAAAACGTGGGCCGATTGGTAAATGCCTTGGAAGAAACTGGGCAACTTGACAACACCCTCATTGTCTTCCTTTCTGATAATGGTGGGCTGCACGTACGCGAAGCGCCGCACTACGACCAGCATACGCCCCCAACGGATAATGGGATTTTGCGCGCCGGTAAAGGATATTTGTACGAAGGGGGGATTCGTATTCCGTTTATCGTCCACTTTCCCGCCATTGCTACCACCGAAAGGGCGTTGATGGATCCGGTGGTTACTACCGATATTTTTCCGACCCTCTGTGAAATTTTAGGAAGAAACGATTACTCACCTAGTCCGGATGGCCGCAGTTTATTGCCGTTGCTGCGAGGGGAGACTCAGGCAGAGCGATCGCTGTACTGGCATTTTCCGCACTACAGTCCGCAGGGCGGAAAACCGGCTGCGGCCGTCCGTCAAGGAGATCATAAGTTATACCTGGATTACGAAACCGACTCCCTTACTTACTATAACGTGCGGGCTTTGCCTAATGAGTCCCGCGGACTACCAATGGCACCACAAGAGGCCCCAGATTTATGGGAAAACCTGCGCAGCTGGAAACGAGAAGTAAAGGCGAAGGAGGCGGTGAAGCGGTAGTACTAGTCTGCAGCAATTAGCCGATTGACGATTTCGCCTAATTCCTCTGCGGTTAAATCCGTCTTCGCGTGCACGAGGAAGGTCCGGTTTTCATCGGGCTCGGAAACGATGGTAACGATTTCGCGAATTTCCTCCTTGCGGAATACTACGGAGAGTTGAACCTCCTCTCCCTCAGGGCCACGCACGGAAGCCCAGCGTTCGTAGTCGTGGTCGTTTTCGAGGGCGTTTAGCAGTTTCTTGATATCGCTCTTGGTATTGAAGTCACTGGTTTGGAAGGTCAGTACCCGGATCGTTCCAAATTCCTGGGCAAGTTGGAAAGCCAATTTTTCTTCCTCTTCTTCGGCGGCCAGCATACCAATTTCACTAGCCAGACCTACCAGAAAACCCGGAACGGTAAAGGCTACGTTTTCTTCCCCTTTTCGGTGCTCTTGGATAAATTTCCGTAGGGGTTTATTCTGAGCACTGAGGCTAGGGGTGGCAATGGCAAAGAGGAGTAAAAGGAAGAGGTATTTCATAACGGCGGGGTTGAAAAAGGAGAATGTGGTTAGGCGAAGGTGATTTTAAGGACTAGTCGTCCAGGGCATCCTGGAGCATGGAAATTTTCTTCAGGTCGATAGCGCCGATGAAACTAAACATGGCGAAGGTGTCTTCGGTACCGATGAGTAGAAAGAGTTCATTGATGACGGCATCTTCGTCCTGGATGAAGGCTTCTACGTTGTCGCCACCAGCGGACCGCATTTTGAAAAGGATTTCGTACTGCGACGTGGGGATACGTTTTTTTGCTTCACTCCAGTGACTTTCGGTGTCTTCTTCGGTAAGCAGAATTCGCACGCCTTGAATATCGCGAACTACCTCTAAAATGGCGGCAACTTCTTCTTCGTCAATCTCGTCCAAATCAAGATTAGCTCCTTTCAGTAGTTCAAAAATTTTGCCAGAAACATAAATAGCAGTGAAGGATTCATCATCAACGTATTCACTAAAGTAAGTTGAAATGGCATCTTTCGGCAGGTCATATTTTTGCGCGAACGCAGGTGCCGAAAAGAGTAATAAGAGCAAAGGGAATAGGAACTTCATGATTTTTATTTTTTGACTTGCTCGGCAAGTGGATGATTTATTTAAGGGCACTTCGTACCTGGTTCATGTTCTTGATGGCGACAGCAGGTACCCGGTTCAGTTCCGCACTGGTGGTTTTGAGGACGGCATGGAGAATGCGGATGGCTTCCTCCTTGTCGGTTACTTCGTATTTGCTCCAGTCGACGGTTTTGGGTTCCTTAGCTTCTACAGCTTCGGCAAACATGGGGAAGTCGCCGGATAAGTCCGGTTGTACTTTGAACCAGGAATTGGCTACCAAGAGGAGCATTACCGCGGCGGCAGCGCTCAACCAGCGCAGGGAAAGGCGACGGCGCACCACTTTGGTGGAAGGGGCAGCCTGTGCTGCTAGGTCCCAGTAGGCAAAGAGCGGTAGGTACTGTTCGTGTTCAGTAGATAGCTCTTCCGTAAGGAAGTAGGTGCGGAGTTGCTTTTCTTCGGCCAGGGACGTTTCCCCGGCGAAGTAGCGTTCCAGTAATTCGTTTACTTGTTCGGTAGTCATAAGGCTAGTCGATTCGTTGTTGTAGTAATAAGGCCCGCATTTTACTGCGGCCACGGTGGAGGTATACCTTCACCTTGTCCATGCTCAGGCCCGTTGCCTCCGCAATTTCTCGGTACTCCAGGCCTTCTATTTCCCGAAGTTGTAGTACTTGGCGTTGGGTGGCGGGCAGTTGCTGAAGCAGGCGGTGGACGTGGGAGAGGGTATCACTGGCCGCTGCTAATCGGTAGGGGGTCCGTGCTTCCAGGTCCGTCGGAGCGGCTTCCGTTTCCCGGAGCTGACGAACTTTGGCCGATCGGATTCGGTCGATCGCCTGGTGCTTGGTCATCCGCAGGAGCCAGGCGGGGGGATTATCGAGCTCAGCAATCTGCTCACGTTTTTTCCAACTCTTGATCAGTACTTCCTGAACCACGTCTTCGGCTTCGTCGGCATCACCAACCACCTGGTAGGCCATGCGGTGGAGCCGGTGACGGACGGAACTGATGAGTGAGGTAAAGGAGTCCAAAAGAAGGGCGTTTGCTCAAGGCACGTTAGTGAGGAAGACTTTGTTACAAAGAAGGACGAAAGTTTTTTTTCGGCGTTGCGACCCCTTACTTCATTCATCCGTTCTTAGCACCTGTACTTCGGCAAGCTCAGTGGAGTCCGGCCGCGCCCAAAATCTAAATTACCTTAGCGGCGGAAAGAATGGTCTCGCTAGGAGCGCATCTTTTCCTCTATTCATCATCAAGTGCCGAAACTTTGGCATTAGTAATTACAATTCCAGTGAGCGTACACAAAAAAATCGAAGCCAAGCGGGTGACCACCCACACGCTCCAGGCTATGAAAGATGCCGGCGAAAAGATCGCCATGTTGACAGCCTACGATTATTCCATGGCCCGCATCCTTGATGCCGGAGGGGCAGACGTCTTGCTGGTCGGTGACTCGGCCAGTAACGTAATGGCCGGCCACGAAACTACCTTGCCAATTACCTTAGATCAAATGATCTACCACGCAAGTAGCGTGGTGAGGGGGGTAGAGCGGGCCTTGGTCATTGTTGATTTGCCGTTCGGAACCTACCAGGGCGATAGTAAAATGGCGCTGAAGTCGGCGATCCGCATTATGAAGGAAAGCGGCGCGCATGCAGTCAAGTTAGAAGGTGGAGAAGAAGTACAAGACAGCATCAAACGCATCCTTTCCGCCGGTATTCCCGTGATGGGCCACTTGGGCCTGACCCCTCAGTCCATCTATAAATTCGGCACCTACACCGTAAGAGCAAAGCAAGAGGCGGAAGCCCGTCGCCTAGTAAAAGATGCTAAGCTATTGGATGAACTAGGCTGCTTCGGGATGGTGCTAGAAAAAATCCCTGCTGGGCTGGCCAAGAAGGTCAGCGAGTCCATTAACGTTCCTACAATCGGTATTGGTGGTGGGGTAGACTGTGACGGCCAGGTGCTAGTGACTCATGATCTACTGGGCATTACCAAAGACTTTCACCCCCGTTTTCTGCGTCGTTACGTGGAACTCTTCGACGTAATTAAAGACGCCACGGAGCGTTACGTAGATGATGTAAAAGCTAAGGACTTCCCCGGACCAGGGGAACAGTATTAGTAGATTGGTTTTTTGGCCCTTTGGTAAGGCTTGATCTTCCGGTCAATTTTAGTATTTGGTCTTTTGGCCCTTTGGAGCTTTTTTAACGTTAAACAGGCCACAAGACTGACGAACCAAACGACCAACTCCCGACCCATTAAGTAATGATCAGAAAGCTATTCACTCTACTCCTTTTGGTTGGCCTAGGCTTACTTGGCTTTTTGTACTACCAAATTATGGTGGTGCCAGTGGTGCCCGAAGACTCGACGTCACCAGTTACCGTAACCGTCCCTTCCGGTGCTGACTATGAACAAGTGATGGATACCCTGGCAGCGGCTGGAATTACGCCGAATCGGCACTTTTTCGACCCCCTGGCAGAGCGGATGGCCTACAAGCGCCCGGAAATGCGAGCTGGCCGTTTTGCCATCGAACCAGGCATCAGTGCTTTGGAGCTGATCCGCCAACTCCGTGGAG
Source organism: Bacteroidota bacterium (assembly GCA_038750915.1). GTDB lineage: Bacteria > Bacteroidota > Bacteroidia > Chitinophagales > Saprospiraceae > Neolewinella. The sequence goes on along the minus strand of JBCDGT010000108.1, from coordinate 3,165 downwards.
GTGATAAGTTGACCGTCGAAGTGGTGTTGACCACTGAACGGGAGCCCGAAAACGTAGCGGCTAAAGTCGCACGGTTCTTGGAAGCGGACAGCCTTGATTTTGTCCAGCTATTTCAAGATGAAAGCTACCTGATTGAGCTGGGCTACACCAAGGAAACCCTCATGACCTTATTCATCCCCAATACCTATGAACTCTATTGGGACGCCAGCCCCGAGCAGTTCATGGAGCGGATGGTCAAGGAGCACGATCGTTTTTGGTCTAGTGAAGGCCGGAGGGAGAAAGCTAAAGCTCAGGGTCTTAGTCGGGCAGAGGCGTACACCTTAGCCAGTATCGTATACAGTGAGAGCCTGGCCGCATCTGAGCAAGCCCGGATCGCTGGCTTATACCTTAATCGGCTTCAGCAAGGCGTGCTTTTGCAATCCGACCCAACGGCGGTATTCGCCAATAGAGTATTTGGTGTTAGGCGGGTCTTATACAAACACATCGAGCTAGACCATCCCTACAATACCTACGTACATAAGGGTTTGCCTCCAGGGCCGATTACGATGCCTTCCATGAGTAGTATTGAGGCAGTGCTCAATCCCGAAGATCACGAATACATCTTTATGTGTGCTAAGGGAGACAATTCTGGTCTCCACAATTTCGCTAAGACTGCCGCCGGGCACAGCCGTAATAAGGCGGTTTACGTAGCCAACCTGAAGGCGAGGGGGTTGCGGTAGCGCGTTTGCTAGACGGCCTACGGACTGCTAGGAGCTAGTACACACTGCGTGCTGCTAGGAACTAGATAGATGAACTCCGGGTTTGTAATAGCTCCCTAGCTCCTAGTTCCCAGTTCCTAAAAAGCGCGGTGCGCGTCTTACCTTTGGGGTAATTATGCAACTTACTGAGATCCAAACACTTTCAGATGCCCTTAGCCTCCGTGTAATTTTGCCTGATGCAAAGGAACTGGACGGTATTCTTTCCCCCAACGCTTATCTCCGCACCCTTGAGCCCAATGGTTATGTCATTCGCTTGCCGAAGGAGCCGACGCCGGCTGCGGTGCGCCAGTTAGCCCACCGCCTGAGTCACGTCGAGGCAAAGCAGTTCAAAAGCCAGGTAAAACTGCTCAATAATGACTTTGGGGAGGAGCTGGTCGCTGCCCTCATCGGCGGGCTATTATTAGGCACCTACCGCCCTGGTCGGTGGAAGGAGGAAACGGAAGCGCACCCGCTAGCTACCCCGGAGCGCATCTTGGCTGTTGGTGACTTATCTGAGTCCGGGCAAGCGCAGTTGGAAAGGGAGGTGATTCTGGCCGAGACCCAGCTACGGATCATTGCCTTGGTAGATGCTCCAGCTAACATCAAGCGGCCACAATACCTTGCGGAATGGGCCCTGAATAGCGGCAAAGAATACAACTACGGCGTTGAGGTTTTTGATGAAGCTAGGTGTGAAGCGGAAGGATTCGGTGGTTTACTGGGCGTAAACCGTGGTAGTGAAGATCCTGCTCGCTTCATCATTATGGAATACAAAAGCCCCGACGCCCCCGCCGACCAAGGCCCTACGGCCATTATCGGCAAAGGTATCACCTTCGATACGGGCGGGCTATCCATAAAGCCGAGTACGAATATGCATCTGATGAAGTCCGATATGGGCGGCGCGGCAGCGACGTTAGGGGCTTTAGAAGCGGCGGCTCGTTTGCAACTACCGGTCCACTTGGTTGGCATAGTCCCGAGTACGGATAACAGCGTTGATGCATTGAGCATTAAACCTTCGGACGTACTCACGGGCCACTCCGGCAAAACCATCGAGATCATCGATACGGACGCTGAAGGGCGGCTGGTAATGAGCGATGGCCTCAGCTACGCTAACCAGCGTTTTAAGCCGGATACCCTGATTGATATCGCTACGCTAACCGGTAGCGCAGTACGCACCTTTGGTTACGAATGCGGCGCCGTAATTAGTAAAAATGAGGAGCTAGTAGCCTCTTTCCGGAAGGCCGGTGAGGCCTGCGGAGAACGCGTTTGGCCCCTGCCTCCTTGGGATGAATACAAAAGCGGCCTCGATAGTGATGTTGCGGACATCAAGAATTACTCGGGTAGACCCATCAACGGTGCTATCGACGCCTTCAAGTTCTTGGAATTCTTCACCAACGAACACCCCCGCTTCATTCACTTCGATATTGCCGGTGTCGCCCTCAAACAAGGCCCTTTTGCCAAAGACCGTCAGGCCACCGGTTTTGGTATGCGCCTGTTTATCGAATGGCTGAGCAGGAGGCGCGGCGGTTAGACGGCCTACGGCCTGCTAGGAGCTAGGGAGCTAGGAGCTAGACGCTGCTGCGCTTAGACGCTACGCTTTTATGGGGTAGATGCACCTAGTGCTTTTAGAATCTTCACTTTTGTTGGGCATTTCTTGGCTATTCGCTAAAAGTCGTGTAGCGGCGTCTAAAAGACCGCAGGTCGCCTAGTAGCGTAAGCGTCTATTTCCTAGCGGGCCGTTAGGCCGCCTAGCCCCCTAACTCCTAAAAAAACCGCGTTAGCGGTTTTCTCCCCTACCTTTACCCCATGCGTTATTTATTCCTACTCCTTTGTGGCTTCATGGCCTCCGGCCTGGTGGCACAATCCACTCCTAATGCTACTTTGACCGCCATTTTCAATGGGATGCGGGCAGGAGACAGTACTGGTCTATGGGATTATTTTCATCCGGAAGCCACTTTGCACTCCGTGGTAACAAAGCCGGATGGCGAGACGGTCGTGTCGACGGGTAGCATTAGTCGTTGGTTCAAGGGGATGCAGGGCGCGCCCGCAGGTGCATTGGACGAACAACTGCACTATAGCGAAGTACGCACCGACGGCCACCTGGCCACCGCCTGGACGCCTTATGCTTTTGTGTATAAAGAAGAATTGCATCACTGTGGGGTGAACGCCTTTCAATTGGTGAAGGACGGAGAAGATGGCCAGTGGCGCATCTTACACATCACCGATACCCGCCGCGATGGAGAGGGAGACTGCCTGGACGTCAGTAAGGACTCCCCCAAAGCAGCGATTAATAAGCTGGCGGATGCCTGGCACTTGGCCGCCACCGAAGCGGACTCCGCCGCCTACTTCGACGCCATGACCGATGATGCTATCTTCATCGGTACCGATGCCTCCGAGCACTGGACTAAACCCGAATTTTTAGCTTTTGCCG
>JBCDGT010000107.1:0-7915 GCA_038750915.1 Bacteroidota bacterium | reverse complement strand
GCTTGGCCTGCAGGCCGAGGAGGGAGAGAAGTAATTTTCTTTGCTGCGATCTTCGATCCATGCACCTGCGCGCCGGCGCCCATTTATTCTGCGGTGATTCTTTGCTCAATTAATTCCTTTGCTTTCACAATGTCAGCAAAATCGAGTAGTACCAACTCTTGATCTACCGGTTGTAAATAGTCCCTTAGATCCTCACCAAAATGACTATTTTTTAATGCCTCCAAAGTAGCGCCACCCGCTCCAAATAACAAGACGAAAATGAATGGATGGCTAATAAACAAGCTGATCAAAACAACCACCCAAATAACCCCAAATACAGCAGCAATGAACCACCAGCTTAGCAATGGCGGACCAGCGGTAAGATAAGTTCGCTCTTTGCCTTCGGGGTCTACGTAAGCGTAAAACCTTTTGGTTGAACCAAAAGCTGCTCGTAAATCGTTCATCTGTTCCTCCGATAAAACAACACTTCCCGGAGCGATCAATCGGTCAACACACTTTTTGTCTCCTAGGAAGTAGGTATAAGATCGACGAAAACGGGTAAAGTAAAAAGTATCTGAATCCATACTACTTCTTGCTGGCGCCGCCTCCAGTTCAGTATTCGTAATGTAGACCTCTTTGAGCGGGCGGTTGATAATGCGCTGCCGCTCACTTTCTTCCAGCAACCGTGAGGCCAGCACCCAAGCAGCCTGGATGAGTAGGATGAAGAGGACTAATAAGGAGAAAGTGTCTGGCATGGAAGAGTTAGGTAGATCAGCGCCAAAGCATATCCCGTTCCGCGGTTGCTTCCGCCTTCCCGGCCGCCTGGAGGCGAGCGGTGAGTAAGCGGAGGCGGCCACTGGGTTCTCTGGTGTAGATGGGGTTGAAATCTTGGTCGACCGCCTCCCCTATTCGACGAGCGAGGTCTTTGGCTTGTTGTTTATTCCCCAGCGCACTCGGTACGGCGAGGTAGTATTCTCCCTTCATCCAATCCTCCGGCTGTTCGAGTTGGAGTAGGTAGCGGGGATTGTCTACGGGAGACATCAGCTCCGCCAGTGCGCCGGCAAAAAGGTGGGTATCGTGGTGCTCCGCATCGCTGAGATAGAGGAACATTTCCTCGCCGTCCTCCTCCAGCCGCAGTTGTTCGGCGGTTGCTTTATGAAAAAGCCCGGCTTTGGTAAGGCTTTCGGCCAGGGCCTTACCGTAGGCCAGCATCCGTTGGCGGGTATCGGCCAGGAACTCAAAACGGCGGGTAGCCTCCGTGGTGTCTTTTCCAGGGTTGCGGTAACGATACATGGCTAACTTCGTCAATAAAAGTAGCCAAAAAACACCCGTAGCGTAAGGGGCAAGAAAAGCGGGAGCCAGTGAAATCACTGCTGGAAAGACCAGGTACGGCTTCAACACTAAATCTTTAGCATAAGTCGCTGCTGCCCGCTCTTCCAACTGCAGATCTTGCGCTCGTTGGTGCATGGCCCGCAGTTGCCCGTACAAGTAATAGCCGGCTACGGCAATTAATGGTGTCACCAAGGCAGCCAGTACCGCTACTCGTTGCCAGGAAGGATGAATGAATATAGCGGCCAGCATGGCTACACCAAACGCCAGGATAGTTGCTCGCTTGATTTCTAGTAGAAAAAGTCGATAATCACGTTCGAAGTAGCGATCAATACTCTCTCGGTAATGGACCGTCAGAGGGTCTTTTTTCTCGTAGTAACGCTCTTTGGGGGGCTTGATGGCTTCGACCAGTTGGTGGCCCGTAGCTAACGCTGATTGCCAACTCTGGATCAGTTCTTCTCGCTTAGTAGCGGCCTTAAGAGTTTGCTCGCGTACGAAGGTCAAAGCATCTCCTGTGAGCTTATCCCAATTGATTCCGAAACGGGCCAGGCCGTTCTGAATGATGGGTTTACCATCTAGCCGTGGCCCAGCAAAAGCCTTGAGGCGGCGGCCGATGCGGTTTACGTCGGGGCCTCCCTTGTGGACGCCAGGGTGTACGACCACCGGATGCCAGATGTTGGCCGTTTTGTCAGGTTGCCCCCGCACGGTACGGATCGCCCGCCCCCGCATCTGGTTGCTTAAGACAAAGCTACCCACGGTATTGGCCAACACCAAGCTGTTGATCACCGGAGCATCCCAGCCTTCGCCAAGTAAAGATTTAGTTCCCACTATTACTCGGATCGTTCCCTCCGTGAACAGTTGGGTGATCCAGCCAACGGTGTATTTGTTGGCCAGGCCTCCGGTATTTACCTTCAGATAATTGCTTCCCGGAAATAAAGGGGTAGTACGAATTACGCGTTGCGTCGGGAGCTCGGCGTAAGCTAATTCCAACAATCGGCTTTCGGCGTGCTTGGGAATAATGACCAAGCTACCCGTCAAGAGGCAAACATCACATTCGTACAAGGTATTCCGCTGCCGGCGGAGGGTTTCAAAAACGGGCACCGTGCCGAGCTTGGTTAATTCTGTGCGGTCGTGCTCGGTGGTAGGCAGTAGTTCAGGGTAAATGTGATCGGTAAGCAAGACCATCCGCAAATCGGCTCCAAGATTTTCACTCTCGAAGCGAGCGATTTCTACCAGTGCTTCCAGTTTAGCACGGGGCGTTTCCAAGTCTGCTTGGGTGCCGCGCTGCGGGGGCAGGTCGCTGGCGAAGTGTAGTTTCCCTTGTTTCCAGGCGCCCATCGCCGTGATGATACGGCGGTACGGGCGAAGGTGTTCCTTTCCTTCCGGAGTAGCAAAGTAAGGATCTTCCCGCAGTGCCCTTTGCAGAAAGACACTAGCCCAGTAATCGTTCAGCGGTGGAGCCAAGGTGGTCTCTCCGTGCAGCACCCCCAGAGCCGTCACGGGAGGTTCGCTTCCCTGAGCGCGCAACACACTGAGCAGCGCGGTAAAGTATTCCGGATGTTCAAAAATTTCCGCGTAGTGAGCGTCCGGATTCAACAACCAGGGATGCTCCTGGAGAAAGTAGGCCAGGCCAGAACGCTGATGAAAAGCCGTTAACAACTCCGCTTTTTGGTCTTGCCAGGCTTCAATTTTAGTTGCTTCTCCACTGGGTGGCAAAACAGGATAGAGGTAATCTTGGTGCGGGCACAGATCGCCCGAAGCCACTAGTTCGGGTATACTGATTTCTTCGTCGATTTCGCCACAAAACTCATGGTAACGCCGCCACTCCAAACCACTGACATCGTAGGGTGGTGTAGCGGTTAGGGCCACTAAGGCGGGCTCGTAAGCGGAGCGCAGGCCATCCAGTACCTTCCACCATTCGTTGCGCAGGTGGTGACATTCATCCACGACCAGTACCTCCACCCAATCCAACCCCGCCAACTCATTTTTCTTGTGGTATTCGTAGAGGGCCTGGTAGGTAACGATCGTTAGATCGGCCGGCGCTTCCAAGTTGTGAGATATCAGGCTTGGTGGTGCCCCGAAGTCTTCCCGGAAGCGCTGGGCCCACTGGGCTCTGATGGTCAGGCTCGGGGCCAGAATCAAGGCTTTACGCCCCATTTTACGAACAATCTCCAGGCCCAGCACGGTCTTACCCGCCCCAGGAGGCGCCACGATATGGATACGACTATCCTCCTGGTACAAATCCAGGTTAGCAAGTACGCGGGACTGATAATCCCTCCAGGGATATTGGAACCGAAGGGCGTCGGTGTTCATGAAGCACAAGATAGCATGATGGTGGGTAAGTATGATAGTAACATTGTCTTGTGAGTAGGTCCAGAGCAACGAATAAGGCACTAGGTCTATCAATACTATCTCTAAAAGGCCGAAGGCCGTCTAACCGCTGCGCAGCAGCGACTAAAAGCGCGGAGCGCGTCTATCTTTACCCCATGAACAAACAAGTCCTCAACGTGCTCAAGTTTATCGCCTTCGTTGGCGTAGGCTTCACGATTCTTTTCTTGATGTACCGCAGCCAGCAGGCGGCCTACCTGGAGCAGTGTAAATTGGATGGTATCGCAGAAGAAGACTGTATTTTGTTGGATAAGCTGGTAGCCGATTTTAAGAGTGCTAATCCTTTCTGGTTACTGATGACGCTCGTCGCCTTTTCGGTGAGTAACCTCAGTCGGGCCATCCGCTGGAATCAGATGCTGCGAACCTTCGGGAATACCCCGCGCCTGCTCAATGCCTTTCTCACCATCAACCTAGGCTACTTCGCTAACTTAGGTTTTCCTCGCTTTGGGGAATTCGTCCGCCCTGCGGCCATGGCCCGCTACGAAAAGATTAGTTTTGAACGGGTGATCGGAACGGTGGTCGTCGGGAGATCCGTCGACGTGATCATGCTGTTGCTTATCACTGGCGTAGCCCTGTTACTGGGACGCGAAAAACTCTGGAATAAGGCTGTGGAGCTGGCTGATGTGAGCGATAAAGTCGAGCTCCTGCAACAACTCGCCCTAATCGGGGGTGGCCTGGGTATCGTTTTACTCGCCGTACTCTGGTGGCAGCGTAAGCGCTTACTAGCTACTACCATTGGCCAAAAGATCATGGACATCATCCGTGGCTTTGGGGAAGGCTTACAGACCATCCTGAAAGTTGACAGCCCGCTAGCCTTCTTGTTGCACAGCCTCAACATTTGGGCGATGTACATCCTGATGACTTACTTCGTCATCCTCGCCTTTGCCCCAACGGCTGCCCTGAGCATCGAGGCGGCCTTGGTCACTTTTGTGTCGGGCGGCTGGGGTATTGTGATCCCAAGTCCGGGGGGTATGGGAACCTATCACTTCTTAACCGGAGAAGCGCTCCAGCTCTACGGCGTCTCTTCCTTGAATGCCTTCTCCTGGTCGAACATTTCCTTCTTCACGATCAATATCGGCTGTAATGTGCTGATTGGATTAGTAGCGCTGTTGTGGTTGCCACGGTTCAATCGGGATTATGTGCCGGTGGAGTTAGGGAGCTAGGACGCACCTCGTGCTTCTAGGAACTAGACCGCCTTCGGCCTCCTAGCAGCGCAGCGTCTAGCTCCTAGTTCCTAACCCCCTAACTCCTCCTCCACAACCTAAAGCCCAGCAAAGGGGTTGTTCAGAGTCAGAGTCTTTAAATTCAAATACTCCCATCAAAACCGGCCAACTTTTCGGTGTCCCCATTCATCTGCACTGGACCTTCCTGCTGGTCCCTCCGGCCATCCTGTACTTTTCCTACCGTGACGGATACGGATTGGATACCAGAGCCCTCATATGGTATTCCACAGTTTCGGCACTGCTATTTAGCTTTATCCTGATCCACGAGTTGGGGCACGCGCTGATGGCTAAAAATCGAGGAGTAGTTGCTGAAAAGATCATTCTTTTCCCACTAGGTGGTGGTGCTTTTATTCCTGAACAGCCTAAACGAACGTGGAACGAAGTATTGGTATACGCCGCGGGGCCAGGAGCTAACTTGTTACTTGCCGCCATTACCCTACCAGTACTGCTTTATCGCCCTGAGGGAGAGCTATTGCTGCGCTATTACCTCCAACTTTCGGGAAACTTGGTGATCGTTCCGAGCCTGCTAGAGCAAGTCCTCGGCCTGACCATCGCGGTTAACATTCTACTGGCTATCGGCAACCTATTGCCCGCTTACCCACTTGACGGCGGACGTATCCTGAGGGCTCTGCTCCGCCGCTCCTTAGGAAAAAGAAAGGCTACCGTAGTGGTTACGTTTTTAGGCCTGATCATCGGCCTACTCCTCATCTGCTTGGGCTACTATCTGTCTGACCCTCTACTCGTTCTCGGAGCTATTTTCATCGTCGTCATGTCCGTACTAGAGTACCGCAACGGCTGGCAGCGCCGACTCCTGGCGACAAAAAGCCTTAAAGCAGTATTGAGGCCCGTAGTCAACGAAGCACCCTTACGGGTGTACCCTGCAGAAACCGTGGCGCACGTACAGGAGCGCTTTAATAACAGCGGTTGGCCGGTCCTTCCCGTATTTAATCAGTGGAACAACTTAGAGGGTTTCGTAGAGGCCTCCGTGTTGGAAGAAGAACCCAATTCCCCGCAAGAGGCCGTACTCCCATACTGCGAAAAGGAGTTTACTACCGCTCGCCCGGAAGAAGACTTACTGACCGTAACGGAGCGAATCATCGACGCCGACGTGTACGGGGCAGCCGTATATAGCCATAAGGGGCGGTTAATCGGCTACGTTTTCACCGAGGATGTTATGAAGCTACTAGACACGCCACTGAAACGGCTGCGGCGGAGGATTTTGGATTAATAACTGAAGCTGGTAGCTAAGCGAAACCAGTAATTAGCCCCTTCTGGAGTTAGGGGGCTCTAAAGCCCTAACTTCGCCTTCACGGCTGGCAGTAAATCAGTTCCTTCCTGCGTAAAGAGCAAGGAATTGAAGAGGGACGAGTCAAAGATCATGGCAAAACCTTGCTCTTTACCGACCGCATTAATGGCCTCTTTGGCCCGATTAATGATGGGAGTCAGCAGTTCACGACGTTTCTCCTCCAACATCATGGGCATTTTTTGCTCAAAAGCCACGATGGCTTGCTGGTCCTGTTGGAGTTTGGCCCGGCGTTTATTGGCCTCCACGGGGGCTAGATTAGGAATTTCCTTATCCAGTAATTCCGCCGCCTCCCTTAAGTCCTTCACCATTTTTTCCCCTTTGGCTACCAGCTGTTGTTGGTAGGCTTCCAGCTCTTTATCCGCTGTTTCCGTAGCGGGCATTTCGTTAAGCAGGTTACCAAAATTGACGTGACCGAATTTCTGGCCAAAACCGGTAGCAAACGTCGTAAAAAGGAGTAAAGTGATTAGTAGAACGCGACTCATCGGGGTAAACTTTAATTCAAAGGACAAAGGTAACCAGCCCCCTTCCCCTCCTTCCTTAAGGAAGCGTTAAAAAGCATTTCAAACTTTTATTGTTTTTTATTTGCAATTTTAAAACAAATCGCACTACCTTGTGCACAAAGCAAACAAAATGAAACAAGCTAACCTACCCATCCCTACTGGCTGGCGCATGCTTTTTCGGGAATTATACCGGCGTGTTCACGCGCAATTGACGAGTCCGTGGACTAAACTGGTGGTACTAGCTGGTTTGGCCCTCCTCTTTACCCGTAAGGAATTGAGTTTTACCCTTAGCATTAATGGTGGTAGCTTATTCGCCATTCACGAAAGCTCGGTTTTCCAGCACAGCGCTGAGGGGCCACAAATTTCTGGGGCGCTAAACGCGGGTGCACTGAATAGTACAGAAGCAAGGTTGGCTAACTACGTTGCCCCCCAAAAAGAGTGGACTGCCAAGCAACGCAAGCAACTTGCCTACGTAGAAAAATACAAATTGGCGGCCTTCGCAGAAATGGAAACCCACGGCATTCCCGCCAGCATCACCTTGGCTCAGGGGCTGCTGGAAAGTGGCACCGGTAGCTCGACCCTGGCCCGCAAGAACAACAACCACTTCGGCATCAAATGCTTCAGCAAGAAGTGCCGCAAGGGCCACTGTTCCAACCATTCTGATGATCATCACAAGGACTTCTTTCGCATCTATGAATCCCCCGAAGAGAGTTTCCGGGCCCACAGTCAGGTCTTACTGAAGGACCGCTACCGCTCCCTCTTTTCCCTGGACATCACGGATTACAAACAGTGGTCCCACGGATTGCGGAAAGCGGGCTATGCTACCGACCCTCGCTACGGAGATAAACTCATCCGCATGATCGAAGAGCTGGAGTTATGGCGCTACGATAGCTTGTAGCATAGTGCCTAAATGTATTATTGACAATCGATCTTGGCGCTTCGACCTTTCGACAAGCTCAAGGACCACAAGCTCAGCGACCTAATCTTAAAAGTACATTCCGTCGCACAATGTGCGACGGAATTAAAGTAACCAAACCGGTCATCGAGCTTGCCGAGATGTACCTAAATTAAGTTGTCAGTACACCTAGGAACTGGACACTGCCGCCCCTAGCAGTACGAAGTGCGTCTAGTTCCCAGCTTCTAACTTCAGCGTTCCAGCGTAATGGTTTGTTTCAGATCAACGCTAAAAG
>JBCDGT010000106.1:0-7917 GCA_038750915.1 Bacteroidota bacterium | reverse complement strand
CAGCACCAAATAAGTTATGCTTCAATCGATCTGGGACGACGTCCGCCGGGAATTTAGTTTTGGCAATATGATCAATAAGATCATTATCGTCAATATTTCCGTCTTCCTAGTGATTTCCCTGATGTGGGTCTTCCTCCGGATTTTTAATGGCTGGGAAGATTCCAATCTCTACGATTCGATCGTCCGCCTCTTAGCCGTTTCTCACGATTGGTGGCATATGCTCACCCGACCCTGGACCCTGATTACGCATATGTTTCTCCACGAGGGTTTTTGGCATATTCTGTGGAATATGCTGTTCCTCTTTTGGTTCGGTCGAATTTTTGGAGACTTACTTGGAGATGAAAGGGTACTCCCATTGTACATTACCGGCGGTTTAGCAGGCTTTCTAGCCTATTTCTTGGCTTTTAATCTTACGAATCTCGGAGCCAACCCCAGCATTGCTTACGGGGCCAGTGGCTCCGTCGCTTGTATTATGACGGCTGCCGGAATTTTTGCTCCAGACTACGGTGTTCGGCTTCCTTTTATAGGTACTGTCCGACTTAAGTACATTGTTTTCTTTGCGATCATGGCACAAATCATCGGCCTTGGCTCCTTGAATAATATTGGTGGTACTATTGATCATCTTGGCGGCATTGTCATGGGCTTTTTGTTTGCTTTCTACCTTAGGCAAGGGACTGATCTTACTAATCCCGTTAAGAATTCCATTGCTTGGGTACAGGATACTTGGCGAGGCTTACTAGAGCCTAGCAAGGACCACCAACGCCAAGGGCCACGCGCGGCTTATCGAGGGGGCAAATCCGTCAAGGAGCCCGCCGGTAAAAGCCGGCCTTCCTTTATGCGTAAAGCGGGCGGTAAATCCACTAAGTCAAAGGGTAAAGGTAAAACGGACGACAGCCCGGCCAACGAACCCTCGCATCAGGAGCAACTAGATGCCATTCTGGATAAGATCAAGGAAAAGGGCTACAACAGCCTGAGTAAAGAGGAGAAGGACTTTCTTTTCCGAGCTTCCAACCGTAATTAACCACCTTTACCGTGTTACGCAGCCTGTTTCATCTCCTGGGCAACAGTGTTGCGCTCTTAGCAGCCTTTGGTTTGCTGGCGCGCTTCGTTCCGCCGGATGTACTCTGGCCACCAGCCATCGTAGCGTTGCTTCTACCGGGCTTACTTTTAGCTACTCTTCTTTTTACCATCATTGTATTGTACCAACGCCGGTGGAAGGCGGCCGTAGTCCCCGTGCTGGTCTTACTAGTCTCTTTGCCAATGGTAGGGCGGCTATTTTCACTGGGCACAGGTAGTGGTGCCCAAGCCGAAGCAAACCCTCGCCTAGTGATCGGCACGGTTAACGCCCGTGGTTTTAAGAACGCTGCTTGGAAGAATGTTGCTGAACAGCAGGTTGTCGACTTTCTCCACAAATTGGATGCGGAGATACTCTTGATCCAGGAAGCTGGAGCGGGAGCTCAACGAAACAATTTGATCAAAAAGGCGGGTGCTTTCGCCACTTACCTACAGCCCCAAAAGCGAACGGTAGCTACTTACGCGGACAACCTGCATGAGGTGGCTGCTAAGTTTGAGGGCTATAACGGTTTTACGGTAGCTGACGTGAAGACCTCCCTGGGAACCATTCGCTTCATCAATGCTCACCTTCAATCTAACCGCATTTCTAAAATGGCTGGCGAAATCGGCCAGGAAGGTTCGATGCAAGAAGGTATTGATCGGGCGGAATCTATGTTCAGGAATTATGGTGCCTCGGCGCGTACGCGGGCAAAGCAGGCCGCTGCCATTCGGCAGTACATCAACCAAAGTCCGCATCCCGTAGTGGTGGGTGGTGACTTCAACGATGTACCTTCCTCTTACACCTACCAGCGAGTCCGCACCCCACGACTGCGGGATGCCTGGACCGAGCAAGGTTTTGGCCTCGGCACCACCTTTACGGGGCCATTACCCGGCTTGCGGATCGATTATCTCCTCGTGGACACTAGCCTGACCGTTGTTAGTGTCAATCGGTTGGAAACGGGCTTTTCCGACCACCGGGCATTGAAGATAGTGGTGGAGTAGGCGGGCGGGTGCCTACCAAGCTTCTTTTTGGGTACGTAGGGTTGATACTGCCAGAAACAGGTACATGGGGCCGATCCAGGCATCAAAGATTGTTACGAAAATGGCCACGCTGACTTTGCGCTTCAAGCTATTCCCTTGGGGGACCGGGCCATTGGCCCGAAATGGGGCTTTTGTACCTGCGGCCGCGCCCAAATGAACTACGGGCATTTCTGCCAAGAAAGAAGACAAAAATGCCCTTACTACCAAAGGCCACCGCAGCAAATACGCGAGTAGGGCCACCCACCAATAGGCGGTAAATAATAGATAAACCCCTAGTAGAAAGAATAGGCCATGACTTAGGGCCAACCCACCCAATAAAAGTTGGTACTCCTTGCGGTAATAGCTACCGGTAGATTGGTGCCGGGAACGCTGGCGAAAATAGCCTGACCAGCTGGACTGAGAATGGGTGTACACCCAGGCCGCTGGGTGCGTTACTCGTGCAATTGGAACAAACTTAGCGGCCGCGCCAATGAGTAGGTCGTCATCACCGCTGGGCAATTCTGCGTGAGCGGCGAATCCGCCGGCCCCCTGGAAGAAAGACCTTCGGTAGGCTAGGTTTCTTCCTACCCCCATATAAGGCAAGCCACGGCGAGCGAAACCGAGGTATTTCAGAGAAGTATAGGCGGCTTCGAAGCGTTGCCAGTTGCCAAGAATCGCGTGATCTTGGCGAGAAAAGAATGGCGAAACGCCAAGGGCGACTTCCGCCCCGTTCTTCAAGGGAGTAACCATTCGGGTTAGCCATGTTTCTGAGGCGGGTACGCAATCGGCGTCCGTCAGTAGCAGGAAGTTAAAACGGGCCTGCTTGATTCCGTAGGTTAAGGCATCTTTCTTCCCCGATCTCGTTGCGCCTGGTTCGAGCAACCGTACCCGCTGATCCGTTAACCCAAAAGGGCGAACAACGGCCGCGGAGTCATCGGTGGAGTTATCGTTTACTAGGAGTAACTCAAACTCCCCAGCATATGTTTGTCGTAAGATTTGTTGGACGCATTCCGCGACCAAAGTGGCTTCATTGTGAAAACAGACGATGATGCTAACCGGGGGATAAGGCGCCGATGATTTTTCGGATGCCAAAGGAACGTCGTAGGCTTTCTGGAGAAAATATCCCCAGAAGGCTAACTGTACGACCGTGACCAGGAGCAATAGTAGCAGTAGGGGCATTATATCTGCCCTACAATATCATTCCATTCAGGGTGCCGTTCTAAGTAAGCGGCCACGAAAGGGCAGTAGGGTAAAACTTTGAGACCGTTGTCTTTGGCGTACTGTAAAGCCGTTGTAACCAGTGCACTCCCGATTCCTTGCCCCGAAAGCTCGTCGGGCACTTCGGTATGGACCAAGGCTAGGCGGTAGCGGCCTCGGCGGTATTCTAGCTTAGAGATCAAGGCGCCACTGATGACTTCAAAGCGGAACTTTTCGGTGTTGTTGACGACCTCGTGGGTATGTTCAGCCATATTGGAGAGCGTTTTTCGTGACTTGAGGGTAACAATAATACGATTAAAGCCCCAACCCCCAAAGGGGGGAGATTCTGCCAAGATTACCAATATACCAAAAAGCGGGCCAGTAGGTCCGCACTAACCAATAGAACAATTTACAGTTCTTTCCGTAAGCGCGCTACCGGCAGGCCGAGCTGCTCGCGGTATTTGGCGACCGTTCGGCGGGCAATATCGTAGCCAGCGTCTGCCAGGGCCTTCTGAAGTTTGCCGTCTGCTAGTGGTTTGCGTTTATCTTCTTTTTCGATGATTTCGCGCAGCACGTTCTTGATCTGGGTAGTGCTTACCTCCTCGCCTTCTTGGTTGGTCATCCCTTCACTAAAGAATTCCCGGAGGGCGTAAGTGCCAAAATCCGTTTGTACAAACTTGCTGTTAGCCACTCGGCTAACGGTGCTGATGTCTAGCTCGGTTACCGCTCCGATGTCTTTGAGGATCATGGGGCGGAGGTCTTTCAGGTCGCCACTTAAGAAAAACTTTTCCTGGTAGCGCATGATGGCGTGCATTACGCTGTAGAGGGTTTGTTGCCGTTGTTGGATGGCCTCAATGAACCAGGTAGCGGAGTCAATATTCTGGCGAATAAAACCAGCGGCTTGCTTTTGGCCCACGGAAAGTTTACCCTTTTCTTTTTGTTTCTTACGGTACTCAGCCAGCATTTTTTGGTAGTGATCGCTTACTTTCAGATCGGGGGCATTACGAGCGGTGAGTTGAAGTTTTAGCTCTCCATCTTCGAGTGAAAGGAGGAAGTCGGGTACTACGGTGCGGGCGGCACGGCCGCCGGCTACGCCACTGAGGCCGCTGGCGGGTTTGGGGTTGAGGCGCAGGATTTCGCCAAGGGCGTCACGAAGTTCGTCCTCGTCTACTTCTAGGCGTTCGCGCAGCTTATCGTAGTGTTTTTTGGTAAAGGCTTCGAAGTGGGAACGGATGATGCGCTGGGCGAGCACCAGATCGGCGAAGCGCATGTCTTCCAGGTCGTCACCATTGTCCACCTTATTGTTCAGTTGTAAGAGGAGGCACTCCTGCAGGTCGCGGGCCGCGAGGCCCGCGGGTTCTAGTTGTTGAACGGTCACTAGCACGTCTTTCACCTGGCTGGGGCTTACGTCAATATGCCGACTAATCAGTAAGTCGTCGGCAATGGCGGCGGGAGTTCGCTGGAGGTAGCCATCATCATCGAGATTCCCAATGATCTGGCGGGCGATCAGGCGTTCCAGCGGGTTGGCGAATTCAAGGGTAGCCAGTTGGGCTTCCAGGTGCTCGAAGAAGGTTGTTTCATCGGCGGTATAACTGCCGGGTGCGGCGTAGTCATCAGCGGATTTTCCGGCATTTTGATAGCTGGCCGGGTCATCTTCGAGGTATTGCTGGAAGTAGTCGTCGTCGTAGTCACTATTGCGATCTTCTCCGTCTTCTCGCTGTTCCTGGCGATCCAGCGGCTCGATTTCCGGTCTAGCCTCTTCCAGCGTGGGGTTACTTTCCAGTTCTTCTTTTACCCTTTGCTCCAGTTCCATTACGGGCAGTTGCATCAGCTGCATGAGCTGAATCTGACGGGGGCCCGCTACCTGGTTCTGAGTTGTTCGCTGGGACGTGCCTAGCATGATCTTGATTGGGTGAAGGGTAGATACAAAATACGCCTGGGAAGGGGGGAAGGTTCGCTGGAATAGCCTTTCACTTGGAAGGGCGCGGCCGCAGGTGCGGTGAATGGTGAATAAGAGAATGCAAGAATGGGAGAACACGAGTATTATTCTTCCTTCTTCTACCCGAACTTCCCTCTTTTACCCTAATTTTCCTGGATGAAACGCACCGCTGTCTTAATGTCTATTGGCACCAGGGGAGATATTGAGCCTTTTCTGACCCTGGGAGCCTTTCTTTACCATAAACAATGGCGGGTGATTGGGGTGTTTCCCGCCCAGTTTTGTGAGGAGGCTGCAAGGGTAGGAATAGAGTGTGAAGGGTTTAACCCTGCCTTTCTGGAAATGTTGGAGGGTAGCGAGGGTAAAGCCGTGATGGGCGGTAAAGGAAACTGGTGGCAACGAACCGCGAATCTTTTTAGCCTAGCCAAAAAGGGAATGCGCTTGAGTCGCGAAATGGTGGGCCTGCAACACGAGGTGTTGTGGCGGGAACGACCGAGCTTAACGCTCTTTCACCCGAAGTGCCTTTACGGAATGATTTGGGGCATGGTTCATCCTCGGAATACAATTTTATACAGTCCGGTGCCAATGGCCTCGCATCCAGTAGATTTTCTAGGCCCTACTTACCGGGACGATGGCCGTAGGATCAACCGTTTACTTTTCACGCTCACCGTTCACGCCCGGGCCATAGCCCTAAAGAAATTTTCTAAGCCCTATTTACCGCTTCATCAAGGGGTTGATTTTAGCCACCGGTCGCTAACGTCCGCCCTGAGAGAACACCAACACTCTTATTACGCCGTTAGCCCAAGCCTTTTCAAGCGGCCAGACGAATGGCCGGCTACGGCACAAATAACGGGGTATCACGAACGGGACAAGCAGCTTGACTGGTCTCCCTCTTCAGCACTATTAAATTTTTTGGATACCTACCCGGCAGCTATCCTGGTTACTTTTGGTAGCATGACCAACCCGGAGCCAGCAAAAAAGACCCGGGCTATTATAAAAGCCCTTGGCCGTCACGGTATTCCCGCCATTTTAAATACTTCCGTTGGTGGTTTACAACAACTGTCCGATGTTCCGCCCGGTATTCATTTTGTACAGTACATCCCTTACGATTGGATTTTTCCAAGGGTAAGTGCAGTAGTTCACCACGGGGGCACGGGCACTACCCACACAGCACTAAAATACGGTCGGCCGAGTATGATCGTCCCCCACATCATCGATCAATTCTTCTGGGCTCGGACCATTGCTGCCCGTGAACTGGGACCGGAGGGTATTCCTATCAGAAAGCTCAATGAGGTGCGTTTTGCCATGGGAGTCCGGGCACTGGTGAGCGAGCAACAGTATCGAATAAATGCCAAAAAGACCATGGAGGTCATGCAGCTGGAGCCAAAACTGGAGGACTTGTATCAGCGAATAGTAAGGCTTGCTGATGGCTAGTAACGATAACACTAAGGCCCTTTAAAACGTTAGCTCTAGGAGAAACGGTGCAATTAGTCGACATACCGTACTTTGCACACGTTCGGCGAGCTAAGTGAGCACCTGCGGCCACGCCCTTCTTCCCTTGATTATCTAAAAGGGGAGCACTCGTCGTCTTAATTGAAGTGAAGAATACCCTTAAAGGATCAAAGGGAAGATTAAAGGATCAGTAGTAAAAGAGCACAAAAGATGTCAAAAAACCCATCCATCGCCTTTCCGGACTTCACCTACAAGCGTCCGGATTTGGAAAAGCAGGAAAAGGCCTTTCGGGCCGTGCTCGCTCAGTTAGCAGAGGCTGACAGTCCTAAGGCAGCCATTGTCGCCGTAGAAGGGATTGACTCAATCCGTGCCAGTGTAGCGACCGCTTATAACATCTGCTACATTAGGTACAGCATCGACACCCGCGATGAGTTTTACAAAGCAGAAAAAGCCTGGTTTGACGAAAACCTGCCCGCTACGGAAGCTTGGCGTATGGATTATTACCGGGCGCTCATCAGTAGTCCGCACCGCGCAGCACTAGAGGAGCGTTTCGGTACGCAGATATTTTCTACCGCGGAGTTGAGCATCAAAACCTTTCAGCCGGAACTTATTGAAGATTTACAGACAGAGAATAAGGCCTTTAGCGAGTATACCCAACTCAAGGGTGGTGCTCAGGTCAATCTAGAAGGAGAAACTTATAACCTGAGCAGTATTGTGCCAAAGGAACAAGTGGCCGACCGGGAAGCAAGAAAACGAGCGAGCTCGGCTAAGTGGAACTGGATGGCCGAACACCAGAGACAAATTGAAGGAATTTACGATGAGCTGGTTAAGTTGCGCCACAAAATGGCGCTTATGCTTGGCTACGATAACTTTACCGAGCTGGGCTACGCACGCATGAATCGGACGGATTATGGCCCCGAACAAGTGAATACGTTCCGGGAGGAAGTAAAGAAATACATCGTACCGATTGCCAGTCGACTTGCCGCCAACCAGGCTAAACGCATCGGAGTGGACCGGCTCCATTATTACGACGTCAACTTTCGTTTTCCGGACGGTAATCCCACCCCAGGAGGAGAAATGGCGGATACTGTAGCCGCCGCTCGTAAGCTCTATGACAACCTGAGCGAGGAGACGGGGTCTTTTTTCCGCTTGCTGGAAGAGCGACAGCTAATGGACCTCGAAGCGAAAGATGGCAAAGCAACCGGCGGCTACTGTACTTATATTAATGACTACGGAGCCCCTTACATTTTTAGCAACTT
>JBCDGT010000105.1:0-7971 GCA_038750915.1 Bacteroidota bacterium | reverse complement strand
GGGGCGGCGGCTGTACCGAAACCGTGCTCTTCAGCGATGGTTTTGATTCGAGCTACGGCAACTGGAACGATGGTGGCTCCGATTGTGCCCGTACTTCTTCCTACTTCAAGTCTGGTACCAGAAGCATCCGCCTGCGGGACAATACGAACTCTTCCACCCTTACCTCCGACCCCCTCAACCTTACGGGCTTTAGTGAAGTGACCATTACTTTCGATTACTTAGCTCGCCTGATGGAAAATGGGGAAGATTTCTGGTTACAGGCTAACGTCGGTAACGGTTACCAAACCCTGGTTACCTGGGTAGCTGGTCAGGACTTCACCAACAGCAATACGAACTGGACAGCGGAGAGTGTTACCATCACTGGTACCTTCAGCAGCAGCACCCGCTTCCGTTTCCGTTGTGATGCTTCTGCCAATTCCGACTACATCTACTTGGATAATGTTGTGGTGGAAGGCTGTCAGCCGAACAATAGCCGGGATACGGAACCCGTCCTCACTAGTGCTGGTAGCGTTAAGTGGCAAGAATTCGGTGAAGCGGAAGCGGAAGTTTACTACCGCATCTTCCCCAACCCCGCTCGCTCGGAGTTTACCGTCAATATCGATGCAGAAGGCTACCAAGCCCGCCTTACCAGCATGGAAGGAAAACTGATCATGGATCGCCAGCTTCAGGAAGGTAGCAACCGTATTTCCGTAGCGGAACTACCACGCGGCATGTATCTCCTGATCATTGAAGGAGCCGAAGGCTTCCGGAAAGTAGAGAAGGTGGTCTTGAACCGATAAATACTGATACTCGCCAAAATAGAAAGCCCTCCTTCCAATAGCATGGAAGGAGGGCTTCTTTATGAGGGCAGGTTATTAGCCTACTCAACCATGTTAATGGGCACTTCGGCTACCGTTTTATCCCAACCCATTTTCAGGTGTACAACACCAGGGCTGGCTTCGTAGAGGCTGATCGAGAAGTTCTCGATCTCATCAGCTACGGTACTGGTGGGTACCGTAATGGTGGCAATGTTACGCTCTGGTTTATAGGCGTACACACCCCAGCCGTCGACATCAAGACTGAAGAATACTTCCCACTTATCAACACTTGGAATCGCACCAAAAGAATAACGACCGGCAGGAACAACCTGATCACCGATTTTAACCGGCGCAAAAAACTGAATTTCGGCAGTTTCATTAGCGCCCAGGCGGTACGGCTCACCGTAAGGGGCAAGGTCACCTCCCCAAACTTCGCGGCCTTTTTTGTACGGGCGACTGTAGAGAACCCGGATTTTAGGTTGAAGAGCCATTGCGGCGCTATCGGATTTAGCAAAGGCCCGAAAGGCGGCGCGCGCAGGATAGTAAGCGGCGTCCATGGGGCTTTTATCCACATCAACGAAGTCTTGAGCAGAAAGGCCAAGACCGAAGATCATGGCCAGGAGGAAAAGGGACATTTTTGGCATAAGTAGACATTTTTGGGCGGTCGTCACCTAAGGGTAATAACGAACGGACCATCAGTTATTGAACAAGTTCATTACCTCCAATTAATAGTTTGCTGGCCGAAAGGTTGGGTGACTAGCCTCAGGATGTCACTTCACGACGAGTGTATTGTAGGTCAAAAGTGCCTATATCCACTTCAAAAAATCCATGATGACGGTCCCCCAAGTGGTGGGTTCGTGCTTTCCGCCTTCGACTTCTACGTAGGTGAAATCTTGTTCGGGTACCTTTCCTTTATCCGCCAAAAGAGCCATTAATTGTAAAGTATCATCAATAGCGTCGATAATGCCATTATTGTTGCGGTCTTCCTTTTCATCCTCCGTTCCCGCCATAAACCAATAGCGGACCTTAGGTAATTTTTTTGCTTTACGCACGTAATCGTGTAAGATGCGATCCGCATCGGGCTTACTTTTTCGAAAGGCTTTATGGCGCCACCATAAAGCACCGCTGAATACGCCTCCGATACCAAAGTCGGCGGGGTTGCGCCAGGCGACATCAAAGGCGTTGAGCCCTCCGAGACTAAAACCTGCAATGGCTCTTTTACTGGGGCTCTTATAGATATTAAAATTTCCTTCCAGCCAGGGAATCAGTTCATCCAGGATGAAGCGCTCGTGGGCGGGGGCTAGATCGCCCCTCCCTTCGTAATCTAGTCGACTGGCCGTACCGTATTCCCGCGTGCGGTCCTCGGCGTGAAGTCCTACGACCAGGGTGGGGGATAATTTTTTAGTGGTGAAAGCTTCCTGTAGTTGCTCCTTAAGCTGCATGGTGGGCAAATCCTGCCCATCGTTAAATACCGCCAAGGACAATAGGCGCCAGGGAGGAACCGCAGGACGATAGACATCCACCATGACGTCCCGTTCCAGTGCCATTGACGGCAGGAGGTAAGAGCGCCGAATGAGCTTCTTCCGAAAAGAGAAGGTGCTGGTTAAAAGCTGGCGGAGGTAAGGAATCGGGTACATGCCAGGTAAAGATACGCCGGTTCCCCATTCCTGGTTGTTCGTTAACCATTGCCTTAGTACCTTACCACTACACTCATGGGAAGCCGGCTACCGGTGACTCAAAACCGGCTACGTACAATGAAAGAAACCTTTACCGAATTTTTTAGTCACCACCTTGGTCACTCGGTCAAAATACTCACCTTTGGCACTCACGGCTACCCGCTAATCATTTTTCCTACTACCCTTGGGAGCTACTTCGAGGCTAAAGATCGGGGTATGCTAGAATCCATTCGCTGGTTCATCGACCGCGGCTTTGTCCAGGTCTTTTGCCCCGATAGCATTAATAATGCTAGTTGGTACGCCGATATCCACCCCAAACACCGAGTCGAGCGGCACATTCAGTATGATCGCTTCCTGGCCGAAGAGTTTGTACCCCAGATCCGGAACAATACCGGTACGGGCAAGGTGGCCGCTTGTGGTATTAGTTTCGGTGGTTTTAGTGCTAGTAATTTTGCCTTCCGTCACCCAGATATGGTCAGTCACCTATTCTGCCTGAGTGGTGCCTTCGACATCAAGTCGTTCATGCACGGCTATTACGACGATAATGTATACTTCAATAACCCCGTCGACTTCATGCCGGATGCCAATAACCCCGAATTATGGCAAATGAAAATCGTACTCGGTACCAGCAATTGGGACATCTGTCTTGACGGCAACCTGAAATTCAGCGAAATCCTACGTCGGAAAAATATCAACCATTGGTTGGATGTTCGCGGAGACATCGAACACGACTGGCCGCTGTGGTTGGAGATGCTGCCGCATTACGTGAGTTTGATTTAAATGAATTGGTCCTTAAGCTTTGGAAGTAAGCACATGAATAGAAAGAGTATTCCCCATAAAGTGGCATAAGTCTTCCAACAAACAGCCCAGAAATTACCTAGGTAGAACCACCCATCTGATTGCATGCCATACACCATTCCGACGCTCTGGAGCCAAAAAACAAGCGCCCACATTGATACGGCCAAAAAACCTTGAACGGTAAATTGTCCATATAGAGGTGTTTTGTTTTTCCTTGGGTTGTCTAAAGGCATAAGGGTTTAACTATGGCAAAGTAAATTTACGGATATGCTTGCTTCTGACCTTCTCACCTCTTACCACAAACAATTCGCCTACTACCGCTACCTGGGGGAAAAAACCATGGCCCAACTCTCCGCCGAAGAGTTGTTTAAAGACGATGCTGCTGGCTCTAATTCGGTAGCGGTGATCGTCAAGCACCTGGCCGGAAACATGAAGAGCCGCTGGACGGACTTCCTCACCACTGACGGTGAAAAACCCTGGCGCAACCGCGAGCAAGAGTTCGTAGCGGATTTCCCCGACCGCGGCGCCCTGGAAACCGCCTGGGCTAAAGGCTGGAGTGCACTCGAAAAGGCCCTGATGGAATTATCGCCCGATCAGTTGGCTGCGGTCATTTATATCCGTAATGAGGGCCACTCCGTCGCGGAAGCGCTGAATCGCCAACTCGCCCACTATGCTTACCACGTTGGACAAATCGTGCTATTGGGCAAACAGCTGAAAGGGGAGGCGTGGCAGTCCTTGTCCATTCCTCGCGGAAAGTCTGCTGCTTACAACCAAGCTAAATTCTCGGAAGAAAAAGGGCGACGAAATTTTATCGATGGGCTGATGGAGTAGGCGGCCGGAGGCCGGCAGTGATTAGTATTTAGTGGGTGGTGTTTGGTGCGATAAGAAATCGAATAAAGGCCTGCCGGACCAATTACCAAATACCAATCACTAACCACTAAATAAACTCCACCTGCACCATATCCTCCACGGCGATGCCCAGGAGGCTGGCAGCGCGTCCAAGATTGATCGCCACCTCCAGCAGACCGTCAGAGTTGAAGCGGCAAAGTGGCTCTCCTTCGGGGACGTCGTGATAACGGAAGCTGAGGCCATCAATGGGTTCCATACGTTTGATGAGGAGTTGGAAGCCTCGGCCCCGGCCGACTTCCTCGAAGCGCTCCCGGGTGATGTTCGTAGTGACGTTATCGAAGCGGTCGACGAAGACGACCGTGCCCCGGATGTAATTTGGCCCAATGACGGGTTGGAACGCCAACCGTTCCGAAATTTTCGTAGCGGGTAAGCCTATTTCTAAGAAGGGTTTTTCCCGCGCAATGTGGGCTACGGCATTGGCGTAAACGGCGGAGAGAGAATCCTTTTTGGTGTATTTGTCTAATACGAAAGTCTAACTGGGCTTTTGGCCGAAGTTGAGGCTGAAGATGCCGTTATCTGGCCCGATGAAATATTGACGTTCGTGGCGAATGGCGAGAAAACGACCGCGCGGCTGGTAGAAATCATTAACGCTCAGGAGGTGGATGGTGCCCTCCGG
This sequence comes from Bacteroidota bacterium, assembly GCA_038750915.1. Classification (GTDB taxonomy): domain Bacteria; phylum Bacteroidota; class Bacteroidia; order Chitinophagales; family Saprospiraceae; genus Neolewinella. The sequence continues at coordinate 3,175 of JBCDGT010000105.1, read as the reverse complement.
ATAGTGCCGCCAAACTCGGTTGAAGATGAAGGCTGCGCGGACAATATCGTATGGCGGGATCTCGTGGCTGACGTCTACGATCTGGAGGGGGCGGTGGGCCGCCAGTAGGTAGGCTTTGAGGCGGGCGAGGTGAAAATCTTCCCGGCCAAAATCAGTGGTAAGGGTAAGTAGCGGTGTAGCCATACCGGTAAAGATAGGTTTTAGGAACTGGGAGCTAGGAACTGGTTGCCTACAGGCTTTAGGACAATCGCAAGAATGGAAAATTCGTCGGCCGAAGGGTTGTTTTGTTGTCCCAGCCCTCGGCGGACGAAACCAGGCCCTACTGGTAAATTTTCGACCGTAATAACCCCCACTTATTCAACCGGTGCATCACCGAAACCCTCAATACCCCTAGCCCATATTTGCTACTACGGACAAAATTGATGCTGCTGGCTTCTTCGAAGTATTTGGTCGGGCAGGTCACCTCGGCGATGTCGAAACCGTGGTAGATGATCTGAGAGAGCATTTCGTTGTCGAAGACGAAGTCGTCGTCGTTGGCGTTGAAGTCGATTGTTTCTAAAACCTCCCGGCTAAAGGCCCGGTAACCCGTATGGTATTCGCTGAGTTTGTAACTGACCAGAAAGTTCTGCGTAGCCGTCAAAAAGCGATTCGCGACGTATTTATACAAAGGCATTCCTCCTTTGAGGGCACCTTTACCCAGGATACGACTGGCTAGCACTACTGGGTATAGCCCTTCGCCGATGATGTTGCACATCGTCGGAATCAAGAGTGGCGTATACTGGTAATCGGGGTGTACCATGATCACGATATCCGCGCCGATCTCCAGGGCTTTATTGTACAGTGACTTCTGGTTGCCACCGTAGCCCCGGTTACGCGGGTGGGTGATGACGTGATCCACGCCCAGCTGCTTAGCCAGCGCCGTGGTTTCATCTTTACTTGCATCATCGCATAGAATCACCTCGTCCACCAGATCACGAGGCACCTCAGCGTAGGTTTTCTCCAGGGTGAGCGCTGCATTGTAGGCCGGCATTACTACGACGACCTTTTTGTCTTTGTACATAGGGCCGCAAAGATAGATTGATCGAGGGATAGATTGCTAGCTTGCCCAATATTTAGCTTTCCTAAAAGGTGTTTTCCACCTTGCCCCTTCACCGTATCTTTGCACCTGCGTTCGCGCAAAAATTAGTTAGTAGTAGATAGGGATTAGTATCTACTACTAACTAATAACCAAATACTAACGACCAATCACCAAATGTCTACCCTCGGAACCGTATCCTTCTACACCTTGGGCTGTAAGCTCAACTACAGCGAGACTTCCGCGATCGGGCGGCAGTTTACGGAAGCGGGCTACCAGGAGATTGATTTCGGCCAGGGAGCGGACGTAGTGGTAATCAATACCTGCTCGGTCACGGATTTTGCCGATCGGAAATGTCGGAACATCGTCCGGCGGGCTTTGGGCGCGAACGCAGGTGCCAAGATTGTGGTCGTTGGCTGTTACGCCCAGCTTAAGCCAGAGGAGATCGCGAACATTGAAGGTGTCGACCTCGTCCTTGGAGCAGCCGAGAAATTCCGCATCCTGGATTATATCGACGGCATTGCTACCGGAGCCGGCAAAGGCATGGTGCGCGCCGGCGAAGTGAAAGAGGCCGATACTTTTATCTCCAGTTTTAGCTTCGGCGACCGGACGCGCTCCTTCCTGAAGGTGCAGGATGGCTGCGACTATAAGTGTACTTTCTGTACCATCCCCCTAGCTCGTGGCAAGAGTCGCAGTAGTACGGTGGCGCAAATTGTGGCGGACGCTACCGCCATCGCTAGCCGGGGGGTAAAGGAAATTGTACTGACCGGAGTCAACATCGGCGATTTCGGCAACGGCACCTCCGTCATCGAAGGCCAGCGCCCCCGCAAGGAAGCCCTCTTCGTAGATTTGGCCCGCGCACTCGACGAAGTGGAAGGCATTAAGCGTTTTCGCATCTCCAGCATCGAGCCAAATTTGTGTACGGACGAGGTGATCGACTTTGTGGCCCAGTCTAAGCGCTTTGCGCCGCACTTTCACATGCCCCTGCAATCGGGAAACAACAAACAGCTGGCACAGATGCGCCGGCGCTATAAGCGGGAGCTCTACGCCGAGCGCGTTGCGCACATCCGGCAAGTGATGCCTCACGCCTGCATTGGGGTGGATCTCATCGTCGGCTTTCCCGGAGAGACGGAGGAAGACTTCCTGGAAACCTACCGCTTTGTCCAAGAACTGGACGTAAGCTACTTCCACGTTTTTACCTATTCCGAGCGAGCTAATACCCCCGCGGCTGAGATGGATGGCGTCGTACCACTAGCAGAACGTAAGCGCCGGAACAAAATGCTCGGCATCCTCTCCGAGAAGAAGCGTCGTTTCCATTATGAGTGCCACCTGGGGGAAGTACGACCCGTGCTATTGGAAAAATCTAAAGAAGAAGGTATCCTCCACGGCTTTACGGATAATTACGTGAAGGTGAGCTTTCCGGCGGAGGAGAGCTGGGTGAACCACCTAGTGCCAATGCGTCTAGGAGCGATTGGGGATGATGGTTTGGTGGGGGCGGATTTGGTGGAGACGGAGGTGGTGTGATAACTATTTCTCTAACCTCTCCTGATATATCTGATAATTCTCCTCATCAAAGCAAACCAATAAGACTTTGGTTAGCGAATTCGGTTGAAACGATTTAATGGAGGCTAAGGCAATCATTGCCGCTTGCTCCTTTGGAAATCGATAAATACCCGTACTGATGTTAGGAAACACAATTGTGGAGAACCCTTCCTTGTCTGCGAGTCGCAGGGAATTTAGGTAACAATTGCGCAGCTTGTTGGCTTCGCCGGAGGAGCCACCATTCCAGCGGGGGCCAACGGTATGAATGAGCTTAATAGCAGGGAGGTTTCCAGCAGTAGTAATCACCGCCTCCCCAACGGGGCAGTCGCCCTGTCGATTTCTGATGGCCAGACACTCTTCCAGAATGGCCTTACCGCCAGCACGGTGAATGGCACCGTCCACCCCACCTCCACCGAGGAGCGAAGTATTGGCGGCGTTAACGATTACATCAACGGTAATTTTGGTGATATCACCCCTAATCAGCTCAATCTTCATGTTGGGTAGCGTTGATTGTTCCTTGCTCATTTTTGAAAACTCACCCCGCACCTGCGACCGCGC
>JBCDGT010000104.1:0-7977 GCA_038750915.1 Bacteroidota bacterium | reverse complement strand
GGTAGGCATAAATTGGTCTCTCTTTTTTGAGCGCTTCAGCATGGTAATCAAGGATAACTTGTAGGCCATTGAAGTCTTCCCTAGTAATGCCCATATCCCTTGCCGGAAACCGCAAGCGGTAAGCCTGTTGGCGGGAATACTGCCTTAAACCCTGTAAGGCATAATACCTATCCAATAACCACGATAAATGCTTTAGCTCTGCAGGCGTCGGCATGACTCCGCGCCACTCTTTTTCTTTTAGCTTTTGGTGCATTTTTTCATACTCCTCCTTGTAGTTATTCATCTTAAGTGGCTGATTGGGCTAGGTAATCTTGCGCAGTGCAAAGGCTTAAGTGTTAGGGAAACAATTTAGGGCTATGGGCAAACCAAAGTTATCATGGCAAATGTTGCTAACCTACTTTTGGTCTATGTTTACGCTACAGAACGTAATCAACTTCAGGTGGGGACGAAAGTCGAATTATCAGAATTCAATGTAGTTAGTTAGAAAAGTAAGGTCCATTTACATTCTGAAGCGATTTAGACTGTCACTATTTCCATGATAGATAAGTTACTAATTGCCTTCGACAAGCTCAGGCACCGGCTTACTTTTTGTTCATTACGTTGCCAACGGCGACGGAATACCGTACAAACAATCGCTGGCTGAGCTTGTCGAAGCCAAAAGTCCATATTACTTCATAGTTTGTTTCATAGTAAACCAATTTCATAATCCTGTGCTGGGAGCGAAGAGGAATCCAGTGAATTCTCATCTTGCGGTGGTAATTTCTTCATTACTTCTTCGGTATGTGGAGAATTTTTCTGGCGGATGCTAGAACTATTTACGTAGAACGTACTGTTGTTAGAGATAAGGCCCTTAAAAAGAGCGAAACCATTCAGATAGATGCTTCCCTCTCTAGTCGGCTCACAATAGAAGTTGGCTTTCCCAACTTCATCCGTATTTGCCCGCCCAGTCCAGCCCGCGCGATCGCCGTGGAAAACGATCATTAAGGTTTGGTTACTGACCGGTTCGAAGTTATCGTCAAGTAACTGTATCGACACCATCGGGGAGGTTTTAGGGAGAAAAGCCGGCATGGCACCAAAATCGGTAGCCATGCCCGCAAAAATGGAGAATAGGTTTTTTAGTTTCTAGAACGTCCGTGACTTGAGGTCACGGTGGCGAATCGGAGTGCGATGTCACCACTAATGGGGTTTTAGTTCCACCTTCCTTCCGGAAAATGGCAGCTATCTCTTCCTTGGTTGACCATTACCTCTAGCGTAAAGTGTTCGGGACCACTCCATGGCTTCGATTAGCAATGGTAAAGAACCGAGTTATCGCTGAGGAGTAGCGTTTGGGTTTTTTCTAGAAATTGGAAAAAAGTTATTCAACACGTGAACAGATTGGCTAACCCTATGATATTCAACACTTTAATTAATTAAAAGAAATCGGCGCTTTATCAGAGAGTATGGCTTCTACGGCTTTGCTCATTGGTAAGCATAGGAGTGTTTTGCCCATTCCGTTGGGAGGTGGTAGTACCGTTCCTGCGTAAGAGCGCCGTAGCGATATCCCGATTTCGAAGCCAGTTACCGTGGCTTTGGTACCTCGCGGTATGGGAGTAGGTAAAAGAGACGCTAGAATAACCCTTATCCCGGTGTGGTACCGCACCAATTCATCCCCGGGAGGGAGAGCTGCCTGATCACCAGCTTTTTCTCCTTGCATTCATTGTTAACAATTATGATCAACAAGTATGTCTTTGCCCTTGCTGTAGCGCTTTTGCTTACGGCCCTGCCAGAAGATGCCCAAGCGCAAGTTATCACCGACGTTTACCTCCTGACTGGCGGTGGCGACGACGATGACGGCGGAGAATCCAACAACATGTCCGGCAATGACTGGCAGTTGCTGGTCGACCCTAGGACCCCCAGCCTCGTAGTTTACCCTGATGGTACCCAGGTGAATACTACCGCGGCCGAAGTCCCCCGACAGTTGGTAAGTGGTGGCCTTGGCGTTTATCAGTTCTTCTACTTCGCAGAAGACATGGTGTACGTCTTTGAAGCTGTCGTAGAGTAGATAAGTTCTTGTAGGCCCAGTGGCCCATTCAGAATCGTCACGTGAACAGGATCACGTTATTCCGAAAACAGACAGAGGAGTGCGCCCCCGGGTGCGCTCCTTTTTTAGTTGAGTTCGTTGAGGCAAGTCCGCAGCCAGTCCCCGTTTTTATGCTCAAAGCCCTTTAATTGCGCTAGTGCCTTGTTTCTTAATTCCCATAAACATTCTTGCCTCCGCCGGCTACCTTTGGGCAAGGAAGTGAGTTGCTCTCGAATGTCTAGTAAGTTTTCGTAGCCGGTGATAAAATACTCAAGGTGGCGCTGCAATAGTGGTAGCCGCTCTTGCCTATCTTCGAGGTCCCGTAAATTCATCTTGAGCTTACTCAAAGTGTCGGGCACGTTAAATTTATATTTTCGGATGCCAGGATGCGCCTTTTCCCCGTGCCGATAGCGTAGTTCATAGTGGGCAATTAGGGTGATTATTCGGAGAACATGACCGTAAAATTTTAAGTCTTGCTTGCCTATTTTACTCAGATAGATGGCAACATCTTCGAAAGATTCCCGGTGGAAGGCGATGCGTAACTTCCAGTAATTTAGGGTCGCCCTGCGTACTTCACCCTTAAGACGAGAACTATAGGCTTTTAAGAATTGGTTGATCCAGTCGAAAACAGTAAATGATCCTTCCGGAGGAGGAGTGATACCGTAGATAAGGGACTCGCGCCAATTCCGCCGGTGTTGCAGCGCTAGGGCCGAGGTAACGACCAGGGTGAAGATTTTGTCGTTTAATCGTATGTGTCTGGTACGCCAACTTTCTCCGTACTTCCCATCAATGATCAGAACTGCCGCCCGGAAGAGCTGCTGGTCGTAGTCGTCATTACCTTGATTGACGGCCTGGAGGGCATAATTGAGTAGGTAGTTTACACAATCAACGTAATCTTCTTGGTCTAACTCCTGTACGTTACTTTCGAGGAAAGACAAATGGTTACCCAATAACGGTGGCGTATCGGTGGCAGTAGGAGACATCTTAAGTACCTCCGTTGTTCTCAGGTAGGCCCAAAGGGGTTCTTCCCGCCGGATTTGTTCTCGTTGTTGTTTTGCTAACAGCTTTAAGGCCAAAAAATCTTCTTCACTTAGCCCTACTTCTCTTTGGGGGAAAAGCTTGCTGTAGTCCAAATAGCGCGCGTACAAGCGCAGTTTACAGAATAGGTAGAAACGGTCCGAAGCCCAGTTCAATTCTGCCAAATTTGTCGACAATGACAGCCGGTCGTGGGTCCATTCGAAATTCTTGACGGCCAGGTAGTGCCTCTTTATATCGTCATAATAATGGTCCATGTAGCAGTCGAGAGACTTGATTGATCTGCCAAGGTATAGCACTTGCTTGACTTCTCCGAATGTTCTGCCATCAGTGATGGTTTTGGGCGCGACCGCAGGTGCAAAGAAGGTCCTTTATCAGTAAAGTAGCCCCGAAAAGTGATTGTGGTGGAGAACCAGGTGCTGGGTAGAAAGCTAAGCAACCAACTTACAATCGATCACTCGGTCATTGAGGTCGAGGCAAAACTCTAAGTACATCTGCCGACCATCGAAGAAAAATACCTCAGCAAGGCCTTCGCGAAAGGGCCGGATAGCGAAGATGTCCTTATGGGTGGATGCCGGCAGGTCGATTAGGTGGTGAATTCCCCTAGCTTCATTAACAATGTACCAGCGTCGGTTCAGTTTACAGGGGCGATTTCCCTGGGAATCCCGGCCTTGGCAGGAGTCGTATCGACCGTAACTTTTGGCCGAAACACCCTCGGTACGGCTGGCCGAAGCTACCTGATTTGTCGAAGAATAAGTAGTGGGTGTTACTGATCGATTACTCGAAGGAGTAGTAGGGGCACTAACGAAGTAATTCCGAGTAGCCTGTCCACTGCGGGGGAGTAACGAATTGTACTCTAAGGCTATTGGTAGGGAAGTGCTGACGGGAGTCGAGGGCGAGCTGCGGTAAAGGAAAGCAGCGTACATACCGATCGCTACCAAGATAGCTACCAGCCCCAAGTAAGTACCCGGTCCGGACACCGGCGTGTTATCTTCCTCTGCTACGGGCATCAGCTCCGTTGGGGGAGGGGTGCTGGGAATAAGCGCAGTGAGCGAGGCTGCAATAAGTCGTTTCTCGGCGGCTAGTTCTTCGCAAAAGGCGGTAAGCTGGCGTTCAAACGTGCGCCATAGTGGTGGTTTTACCTGGTCGTAAAACGTCCGTGCAGGATTTTCGGGAAGCGTGGCGACTGGCAGCTCCCCGGTCCAGGTCAATGCCATGTCTACCGGATCGTGCAGCAACAGCAATACCCTTCGGTTGGGGTCTTCAGCCGCGGATTCGATCACGGGGCGTTCAAACTCATCGATGTAAGGATCACGGAGGTAATCCGAATTATGCAGAATAACGATGATATCTGCTTCCCATAGTTCAGTGTAAACCCAGTCAGTTCCATCTCGGTAGATAAGGTGGGGATCATACCAATAGCTTAGCTCATAGTCCTTAGCCTCGGGTGCTTTCCCGTCTTGTTCGGTCTTTAGCTGGGCCAAGCGATCTACCGCATCATTAATGCCGTACTCCTGCCCTTTGCGGGCGTAGGAGAGGTAGACTTTGATGTGGGGGAGTTGCATGGGTTTGACACTGATTTTTTTGGACGATGACGCTTCTGGACGCTGATGCTTTTAGAAGTGAGAGCGGACTAAAAGTGAAACATCTAAAAGGGCGGCAGCCCGTCTGTTAGCACGAAGTGCATCTAAAGTCGCCAGCGTCTATCTCACTAGCCCGGTAAATATCGGGGATTTACACCATAAGACTATTTAATGCTAAACCTTGACCAAAAGCTTGCACCCGCGTTCGCGCCAAATTGCAACTCTTTTTCGTCGCAAGGGTTACCTTTGCCGCGACAACTATATACTTCCCCGCAAAAGCCAATAAATGCCCGCGCTTACTCCCCGTTTTGACCAGTTCCAAGATCGTCACCTCGGCCCTGATGCCACCGATACCGATGCGATGTTAGCCAGTATTGGCGTTGGTTCTCTGGAGGAACTTATGGACCAAACGGTTCCCGCCAATATTCGTGATCGGAAGCCGCTCAACGTAGCTCCGGCCATCAGCGAATACTATTACCTGCAGCACCTAAAGGGCATTGCTAAGCGTAATAAAGTTATGCGTTCCTTTATTGGCATGGGCTACTACAATACGATCACGCCCAGTGTTATTTTACGCAACGTATTCCATAATCCGGGCTGGTACACCCAGTATACGCCCTATCAGGCGGAGATTGCCCAAGGCCGTTTGGAAGGCCTCTTGAACTATCAGACGATGGTAGCTGATCTGACGGGGCTACCGGTTGCCAATGCCAGTTTGCTCGATGAGGGTACGGCTGCCGCTGAGGCTATGAGTATGTTCTACGGCGTACGCAACAAACGCGTAAAGGGTGATGCCGTGAATGTGCTATTGGTGTCCGATCAGGTATTTCCCCAAACGATTGCCGTATTGAGGACTCGGGCGGAACCCTTGGGTATCGAGGTGCAGGTGCAACCAACCGATGACTTTGAATTTCCGACTGATCGGGTTTTTGCCATGCTGCTGCAATACCCAGGAGCGGACGGTAGGATAGCGGATAACCGGGCTTTAGTGGAACAAGCTAAGGCCGCCAATGTGTTTACCATCGTTGCTGCTGACCTACTGGCCCTTACCCTGCTAACGCCCCCGGGAGAGTGGGGAGCGGATGCAGTAGTGGGTAACTCTCAGCGTTTTGGGGTTCCTATGGGATTTGGCGGACCGCACGCAGCCTACTTCGCTACAACCGATAAGTACAAGCGCCAGATTCCTGGCCGCATTATCGGCGTAAGCCAAGACCGCCACGGGAACTACGCCCTGCGGATGGCCCTACAAACGCGTGAGCAGCACATCCGCCGTGAAAAGGCCACCTCAAATATTTGTACTGCTCAGGCGCTCCTGGCGAATATGGCTGGCTTCTACGCTACTTACCACGGTGCCAAAGGCCTTATTGCCATTGCCAAACGAACCCACCACTTTACGGTGATTCTGGCTGATGCCCTAGTGGCGGGAGGTTTCACCCTTGCCGGGGCAGCCTTCTTTGATACCCTCCACGTGGAGGTCAGCCCGGAGAAAGCCGCCGAGATTCGTAGTCGTGCCGAAACGGAAGGCTATAACTTCTTTTACCCTACAGAAGGAGGTATCCGCGTCAGTTTCGATGAGAGTGTGGCTACTACTGACCTACAAGCGGTATGCCGCATCTTCGGCGTCGCTTTGGACTATGCGGGGGCAGATCTTACCTCAGATGGTGGAGTGACTGGCACCGAAGACCGTTTGCCTACTAGCTTGCACCGGACGAGCGAATTCCTGACGCACCCTAATTTCAGCAGCTACCGTACGGAAACCAAAATGATGCGCTACCTCAAGCGCCTCGAAAATAAAGACCTGAGCCTTTGTCACAGCATGATCCCGCTGGGGAGCTGCACGATGAAACTGAATGCAGCTACTCAGTTGATCCCCGTCAGCTGGCCGGAATTCGGAGAGATTCATCCCTTTGCCCCGATCGAACAGGCCCAGGGCTATCAGCAGATTTTTGCCGAACTGGAACGCGACCTGGCCGAGATATGTGGTTTTACTGCTTGCAGCCTACAGCCCAATAGTGGGGCCAGTGGAGAATATGCCGGCCTGATGACAATCCGGGCGTACCACCTGGATCGTGGTGATCATCACCGTAATGTGGCGATCATCCCCGAATCCGCTCACGGAACAAACCCGGCTAGCGCCGTTATGGCTGGGATGAAAGTAGTGGTGGTAAAATCCGACGCAGCGGGTAATATTGATATTGAGGACCTGAAGGAAAAGGTCGCCGCAAATCGTGATGCACTTGCTAGCTTAATGATTACCTACCCTAGTACCTATGGGGTTTTTGAGACTGGGGTAGTCGAAATTTGCGAAATCGTCCACGAAGCCGGTGGCTTAGTGTACATGGATGGTGCCAACATGAATGCCCAGGTCGGCCTAACGAGCCCTGGCCGTATTGGCGCCGATGTTTGTCACCTCAACTTACACAAGACTTTTGCTATTCCCCACGGTGGCGGTGGTCCGGGGATGGGGCCGATTTGTTGCAACGAGAAGCTGGCGCCCTACCTGCCCGGACACCCCTTGCAACTTACGGGCGGACAAAAGGCAACTTCTGCCGTGGCAGCGGCCCCATGGGGCAGTGCCTCAATTCTCCTGATTTCCTATGCTTACATTAAGCTCTTAGGGGCAAAAGGCCTAAAGGCTGCCAGTGAATTTGCCATCCTAAATGCGAACTATATCAAGGAGCGAATCGGTGATCACTATGATGTACTTTTCACCGGCGAGGAAGGACGCGCGGCCCACGAATTGATTATTGACCTACGCCCATTCAAAAATGTCATGTCCGCTGGAGACCTTGCCAAACGTCTGATCGACTACGGTTTTCACGCACCCACCCTCAGCTGGCCGGTAGCGGGCACGGTAATGATTGAACCTACGGAAAGCGAAAGCAAAGACGAACTGGACCGCTTCTGTGATGCCCTGATTGCCATCCGCGCCGAAGCCGATACCATCGCTCGCGGAGAAGTAAACCCGGAAGACAACGTCCTTAAAAACGCGCCGCACACCCTTGCTGAAATTACGGCGGATACCTGGGAGCACACTTACGGCCGAGAACAGGCGGCTTATCCGCTTCCTTATTTGCGGGATGGCTTCAAGTTTTGGCCTTCTGTTGCTAGGGTAGATGATGGCTACGGTGATCGCAACTTCGTTTGTACTTGCCCACCACTGGAAGCTTACGCAGAGTAATTAGTCAACTTTCACCGCCTGGCGGACGAAATCCTTTAGTAATTCCACTTGGTCGGCGCCCAGGCGTTCGCCAAATTTACCTGCCTGGTAGGCGGTCAACATGATGAGCGCTGCAATGG
>JBCDGT010000103.1:0-7981 GCA_038750915.1 Bacteroidota bacterium | reverse complement strand
TGCTAACCAAGTAGGCTATTCCGTAAAGTGGAAACTACCCAATAATGAGGAGCGCATGTTGGCCATCCACAAAGACTACCGGGAGCAAAGCCGCCTAGCCGCTAGCTTGGCCGACTACTCTAAGGAGTGTGCCAACTACAGCTTTCAGTTGATGGATAGCGAGCGTCATTACTCCGGCGGTAAATCGGAGTTAGCCGAAGCCTTTAAGTACCAGCTCCGCCACGGTCAGTTCATCATTGATCAGCGGGAGGCGATGCGGATTGACAGCGCTTCGGGTGAGAATATTCGAAGCTACGAGAACCATCGTCGGACCAACCCGGACGGCTCCTTCATCTTGGCGAAGAGTGACGTACAGCAGTATGACATCGAGCCTAACTTCGTCGCCATCACTTTAGTGGACTACGAAAGTGTGGTCAACGAGAAGCTCAAGGCCAAGGTGGAGCAGAGTACCCGCGAAGCCATTGCTAAGCAGGAGCTCGTTACCGCTCAGCAGGAGGCCCTAACGGCTGAGATGCGTGGCCGCCAAAAAGTGGCTGAGGTACGCGCTACCGAGCAGGCCGCTAAGATTGAAGCCGAAATCCGTGCCCAGGCTGAGACAGCCGTTAGTAAGGAGCAAGCCCTGCAGGCCAAGTACCAGGCAGACAAAGCGCTGGCCGAAGGCCGAGCCGCCGCCGAAGTTGCACGCTTGAAAGTACAGGCTGGCCTTTCTCCCCTGGAGCGCGCCCAGATTGAGAAGGAAACCAGGATCGGTGTTGCCGCCGAGTTGGCCAAAGTACAAGTTCCCCGCATCGTCATCGGTGGCGGTCAGAACGGTAAAGCGGCCAACCCCATGGATGCCGTCGGCGTGAAAATGCTGATGGACGTAATGGCGAAACTGGAACAGCAGTAGGGAGTATGGTAGAAGGGTAGTAGTGATAGTTTGATAGTATCGTTCTAACCTATACTATCACCACTACTAAACAACGGCCGCCTCCGGAGATTCCGGGGCGGCCGTTCTACATGGGATATAACGCCTTCAGGCGATAGCGAAAGGGATAGAATCGGTCGTTTTATTCACAGGCGGCTCGCACCTGAGCCCATGCGGCAGGCTCAGTCACGGTAATCTCTTCCTCAGTGGCGATGATGGTTACGGTAACGGGTAGGACTATGCTGATATCGACATCTTCTCCAGCAGCACGTCGAGCTCTGGCCCACTCTCTAGCATTGTTAACCGTTATGGCCTCTTCGCCTACCTGGAGGGTTACTGGGAAGTTGTAGCGGAAGCAGCGACTGGGCGGTTCCTCTTCTTCACAGGCGTTCATTACCCGGTGCAGCTGTACCCGATTTTCGAGCGTAAGTAACTCCCCACGGAAAACCACCTTGATGGGGAATACAATAGATACTTCCAGGCCAGCTTCGTCGGCTGCTTGCCGTGCACGCCGCCATTCGAGGATATTATCAACAGTGATGGTACGCTCGCCATCCGTGAGGTCGATGGGGAAAACGTAGCGGAAGCAGGGGCGTTCGTTATCGTCGTCGCGGCAGGCATTCTGTGCTCGGCGAAGTTGGCGCTGGTTCTCGATGGTGATGCGTTCGCCCCGGAAAACAATCCGGATTGGGAAGACGATATTTACCTCGGTTTCTTCACCAGCGGCATGAATTACCCGACGCCATTGTTGAGCGTTGTTTACGGTGACGGTGCGGTCCCCAACCGTGAGGTCAATGGGGTAGATAAAGCGGAAGCATGGACGATCTTCGTCATCGATTTGACAAGCATTTCTCAGGCGACGTAGTTGGTTCGCATTGGCCAACTCCAGACGCTCACCCCGAAAGACTACCGTAATGGGGAAAATCAACTTGGCTTCTAAGCCGGCTTCTTCCGCAGCCTGACGAGCACGCACCCATTCGGCTAGGTTGTTGACGGTTACTGTTTCTTCACCTACGCTCAGGTTTACTGGGAAGACGTAGCGGAAGCACGGACGATCTGGCGTTTCCTCCTCACAGGCGGTTCGCACACGGCGGAGCTGCTGGGCATTGTCAAGACTGATGCGGTCCCCCCGGAAAACAACGTCAATCGGGAAGGTGATACTCACCTCTTCTTCACCGGCATCCATAAGGATTTCCCGCCATTCTTGGAGACTGCTGACCGTTACGGTCTGGTCACCCACATTTAAATCAAGGGGGAAGATGAAGCGGAAGCACGGACGGTCGGTTATTTCGTTACAGATGTTTCTAATCCGACGCAGTTGCTGCTCGTTTTCTAACTCTATCCGCTCGCCCCGGAAAACTACTTTGATGGGGAAAACAATGGCTGCCTCAAGCCCCTCGTCGGCTGCGTCACGACGGGCTCGGATCCATTCTTCGAGGTTGTTAACGGTAACGGTACGATCACCAATCGTTAGGTCAATAGGGTAGATGTAACGGATACAGGGACGGTCATTGTCGATGTCCGCGCAGCGGCGGCGGAGCCGATTTAGCTCCTCCTGGCTCTCCAACACCAGTGGCTCGTTTTGCAGGGGAAGGTCAACACTAATCGGGAAGACGATGCTGACGTCAGCATCCTCGCCAGCGGCAGTGATGGCACGTCGCCAGTCTTCTCCATTATTGACGGTAACGGTCTCCCCGTCGACGGATAGATCGATGGGGAAATTATACCGAAAACAGGGACGGTCTGGATTGCCACCGTCCCGTTCCATACACAAAGCCTGGAGGCGGCGGAAATTCTCAAAATTAGCGATGGATACCGTAGCATCATTAGCTAGTACGACGTCAAAGGGATAAACAAAGTTAGCCCCAAGGCTCGCTCCGGATAACCGGCTGACAATTTCTCGCAGATCTTCGTTGGATTCGGCGGTGAGTACCGTGCCGTCGGCCAGCTCTACGTTGATGGGGAAGACAAAACGGAAGCATCCGCGACGTCCATCATTACGATCCGAGGCGGTCGTGGGGTCATCTGGTGGTAGGGCTGCGGCCAGTGATTTGGGCATTTCATCTTCAACCGCTATTTCCGGAATGACTGGCTCAATATTTTCGACAAAAGAATCTTCATCACAGGCGGTAAAGAGCACTGCAAGTAAGAGTGCAGTAAGAATGCCGAGATACTTTTTTGGGATAATGGACATGGATTACGTTTATGGTTTTGATGATAAAAATTCGGCAAGTTGGGATACTTGCACGAGCTTCGTTATGTCCGGCCAGACAACTCCTTAAATCCATTGTTGACGTTTTACCCTACCTTCGGGGCCGAAAAAAATAAAAAATAAATTACGGGGTTATAGAAAGCGTAATGCCCTTTTCATCATCAATATCCCAGTATAAATGCGCCTTGTGGCCCTTACAAAGGCTTATCCACACTAGCGCAAATTTTATCCGTCATGGAAGCTAAAGAACCGCAAGGCGTCTGTGAAGAAGCAGTATTCGACGCTACCTTTTTGAGGGTGGCTCCGGTATTGCGAAACTTTCTTTTTTACCGCTGCGGTAACGCCGAGAAAGCCGCCGATTTGGTCCAGGATGCTTTTCTGCGCCTGTGGGAAAACTGTAGCAAAGTATTACCCGAAAAAGCTAAGGCTTGGCTCTTTAAGGTGGGAGAGAATACTTTCTTGAAGCAAGTACGTCACGAAAAGGTGGTGCAAAAATATGAGTGGCATGTATCGGCCCTGCCAGAAAACACGGCCACCTCTCCTCAAGAGGAACTAGAAGAAAAAGAATTTATGGAGCAACTGGAAGCAGCCATCGCCGCGCTTCCGGAAGGCGCTCGCGAGGTATTCCTCCTCAACCGCCTTGAGGACATGAAGTACCGCGAGATTGCCGAACACCTAGGTATCAGCCAGAAAGCAGTGGAGAAAAGAATGCACCGTGCGTTGGTGGATTTGCGGGAGTTGCACCCTGGTATTTAGGTGCTGTAAAAGGTTGGATTTTTCTCATCGGAAGAACTTTTATCTGGCTTCGCCAGGACAAAAGGTGCCTCCGATGGAAAATTGAAGGATACTCGGAGGCCGAAGGGCTATGCCCAACGACTCTCCGAGGTCTGCTGATCATCAAGATTAATGACCAACAGTGGACCTCGGATGGTGCCTGACGTAGGCGGCACCGCTGAGCGTCCAAATATTTTATAAAAAAAATCGAATTTTTCCGTAATCAAGGTAGGGTAAACCCAGACTAAGGGATTACTACCGTAAGCAAACTCCCCAAATGTCTTCTCCCTCCGCACATGATACCCTGTTAGCCCGCTGGCTTAGCGACGACCTCTCCGAGGCGGAGGCAGCAGCGGTAGAAGAGATGCCAGAGCGGAAAGACTACGAACGTTTGCTGGCCGCCACCCAGCGTTTGTCGCCTCCGGCATACGATGCTCAACAGGAGTTAGCACGCTTTAAAGCTGGCCGCAAAGCGGCCAAAACCCCCACCTTGCACCCGCGGTCGCGCCCCCTAATGCGCCGGCTTTATCCCTGGATCGGTGCTGCCGCTGCCGCCGTCGCCTTGCTCCTTACCGCCTGGCTGCTTTGGCCGACAACGGTTGTTGCACCCAACGGGCAAATGGCACAAGCAGAACTTTCCGACGGCTCCAGTATTCGCCTGAATGCTGGGAGTACCCTAGATTTTGAAAATGGGGAAGAGAAAAGATTGGCCACCCTCAGTGGAGAAGGCTTTTTTGAGGTCGTTAAAAGTGACATTCCTTTTGTGGTGCAAACGGAGCTTGGCACCATTACGGTCGTGGGAACTGCTTTCAATGTATACCAACGCGACGGCGAACTGCGGGTAAGTTGTTCCGAGGGGCAAGTACGGGTTGATTTTACTGGCAAGCCACGCGCTTACCCACTAACACCAGGGAATTCCGTCGCCATCTCAGCGGCGGGCGAAGTGAGCACTGGCCCTACTGATGAAGAAGAAACACTGGACTGGCTAGAAGGGCGAAGTATTTTCGATGACCGTCCGCTGGAACAGGTGCTGTCTGAACTCGAACGGCAATTCGATCTGCAAATAAGCCGTCCCGCCGGCCTCAACCTCCAACAGGAGTACCGCGCTAATTTTTCTAATGCGGATGTCGACCTAGCTCTAAGCTCAGTTTTTGATTCCTTTAATAATTTATCTTACGAACGTAACGGCAAAATAGTCACCCTCCGTCTGGACAACTAAAACCACCATGCGATCATGGTCTCTCGGTATTGTTCTTTTCCTCTGCTGTGGCCGGCTGCTGGCCCAGGCGCCACCTACGTTGGCCGTTACCATCAGTTTCTCCGAAACACCTTTGGCCGAGGCATTAGAACTACTGGAGGCCGAATACGGCCTTGGGTTCAACTACTTGGCCGCTAACATCGAGGGGAAGACCACTAGCTGTGAGTTTCAGCAAGCGGACTGGAAGGAATTGTCTCGTTGCCTGTTTCTGACCCACGGCTTAGAAGCAAAGCTGCTACCGCAGGGCTACGTCAGCATTAGCGTCGGTGTAGTGGAAGATTCCCTCTTGCAAGAATTGTTGGTAGTAGATCTAGAGACCGTACACGTTTCGGAGTACGTGGCCGATGGTATTTCGGCCACGCCCGATGGCCGGCGGGTAGAAATTAAGCCAGAGAAAACGCCTCCCATACCGGGAGCAGCGGATCAGGAACTATCCCGTATTCTTAGCCTCTTGCCGGGGGTGACGAGCCTACGGGAATCCGCCGGAGAGCTGAGTATTCGGGGAGGTAGCCGGGACCATAACTTAGTCCTTTGGGACGGTATCCCCATTTACTCATCTGGGCACTACTTCGGGATGATTAGCAACTTCAATCCTGAATTAGTAGAATCGGTCAACCTGTGGAGGGGGCAAGCGGAGGCCGCCTACGGCGGCCGAGTGGCGGGTATGATCCAGATGGAGACCAGTCGGGATATTGCGCAAAGCCTTTCCGTAGGCGGTGGCCTGAGTTTATTACAGACGAGTGCTTTCGCGAAAATTCCACTCGTGCAAAAGCGCTCCGATTTACACCTCAGCTTTAATGGTTCCTTGCCACCATTACTAGCTGGGCCCGCCTACGAAAGCTACCGCGAACAGGTTTTTCAGGGCAGCCAGTTCGAAAATATCTTGGAGCAGGGTAGCAGTAGCCCGCTGCCAACGGATGAAGACTTTCGCTTTCAGGAGTTTAACGGGCGCTGGCAATTCAACGTATCGCCCCGGCACCGCTTCACCCTCAGCGGCTTCTCGCAGACGGATGATTTTACCTACCAGCTGGGGGTAGCTGGCCGGACGGAGTATTACCAAGATGCCCTATTTTCTAGCAACCTTGGCGGTAGCTTGAATTATCAACAAGATTTCTCAGGCAACCGGGGCCTCTCCGTTATTATGGCCGTTACGGATTTTCGGAACCGGGGGACGAATAGTTTCAATCAGGGTAGGGCACTGCGGACGGACAGCCGATCTTCCAATATTCAAGAAAATTCACTCTGGTTGCGCTACCACCAGCCTCTCGGTAAAACCGGACGCCTGGAAGTTGGTGGTCAGGTGCAAGAATACCACAATCGAATCAGTTGGAAACGGGAAAATAGCTTATTGTCCGACCGTCGCTTCAGCTTTAAATCCAACAATAATGAAGCAACGGCTGCCTCCTTCTTTAGCAGCTACCAGTGGCAACCCAAGGGGCCCTGGCGGGCGGAAATTGGCCTACGGATACCGTATTATAACCTTACGAACCAGTTCTACCCAGAGCCTCGCTTAAGTGCTAGTGTGCAGCTTTCGAAAGCCATGCTATTAAAAGCGGGCTACGGTTTTAACCATCAGTTTACCCAGGAGATCATCAACCTAAATCCAGATAAGATCAGTACGAGCGCTCCCTTATGGACCTTGCCTGATGGTAGTGGCTACCAAGTGCTGAAAGGAAGGGAGGCTACCTTTGGTTTCACCGGTCAGGCGCGTGCCTGGCTCTTTGACGTGGAGTTTTACCACAAGCAGGTAGATAGCTTATCTTCCTTACGAAGTAACCTGATTGGAGATGCTCCCATAGTGCTGCGGGGTGACTCTCGTGCCACGGGCGTCGATTTCTTAATCAAACACCGCCGCCGCAACTGGCGTAGTTGGGCGATCTACTCCTTGAGCAGCACCAAATGGCGTTTCCTACAATTGGCGGACGATCAATTTCCTGCCGACAACGACCGTCGCCACCAACTACGCCTGATGAACACTTTCAACGTGGATCGCTGGTCGTTCTCTCTGGCCTGGCGAGTACAATCTGGGGCTCGTTACACCCCTACCGACGTACGCGAGCGTATTCGCATCCGGGATGGAGCCGTGTTTGCCCGGATCATTCGTGGCGACCTTAACTCCGGTATTCTCCCCGTTTACCATCGCCTGGATGCTTCCGTTTTTTACGACTGGACAGCCGGAGTGAATAAGAAGTTCCACGGGCGTATCGGGCTTTCCCTCCTCAATCTTTATGACCGGGAAAACTTCCTCGAGCGGCAATTTATCGTACAGCGATTGGAACCGGTCACCACGAATGCCGTCCCGTTTAAGGTAGAAGAAATCACCCGTACCGGTCTCGGTTTTACGCCGAATTTGCGAGCGAGTATTGGGTGGTAATTACGGAATCCGGGCGCGGCCGCAGGTGCAAAGAATGGTATTCACTAACGGTTATTTCTTCATCCCCAAAACCTCCCGCAACAGCTCGTCGCGTCGTTGCCAGCTTAAGGGTAACCATTCTCCGGCGACTTCTACATGGTGGCCCATGCGTTCCACCCACTGGAGGCGCTGTTAGAAGCTACTATCATCCCTGTTGTCGTGCTGCTACTGCCAGTGAATTATTTGGTACTAATTGCCTTTGGCCTCTGGGCTATCCTCTGGAACATTATTGGCCA
The DNA here is from genome assembly GCA_038750915.1 of Bacteroidota bacterium. Classification (GTDB taxonomy): domain Bacteria; phylum Bacteroidota; class Bacteroidia; order Chitinophagales; family Saprospiraceae; genus Neolewinella. Next base: position 181 of record JBCDGT010000103.1, on the reverse strand, counting down.
TTTGGGGTACGAGTTTTTTCCACCGGGATGGGTTCAACACCCCTTGGGGCGTTACGTGAATACCAGTACCCACCACAACCAGCGCCATCAGGACGGGCGCTATAATTTTGGGCTTTACTTCAATGTTTGGGACCGGTTGCTGGGGACGAATCACCCAAGCTATGAAGAGGTCTACGCGGAG
>JBCDGT010000102.1:0-7990 GCA_038750915.1 Bacteroidota bacterium | reverse complement strand
GCTTAAAAAGAGGAGCAGACATTTATATGGGTAAGCCCTTTGACGAAGATGAGCTCTTGCTGCAAGTAGGAAATCTACTTAAACTGAAGCAGCAATGGCAGTCTCGCTATGAATCATTAGATCATATCCCTGAGTCGGATAACGAGAAAGTGGATCAAGAGGACGCCTTTATTGAAAAAGTAAAGCACGTCATCGAGTCCAATCTACAAGAAGACCAATTCGATATTCAAAGCTTGTGCCAGGAAGTAGGCATGAGCAGATCTCAGCTACATCTTAAATTGAAAGCTCTGACGGGTCGGTCTACCTCACACTTTATCCGGCAGGTTCGGATCAACCGAGCAAAGAACTTATTGCAGACTTCGCCGATGAGCATAAGTGAAATCGCCTATACAGTTGGCTTCTCCAGCCGGACTTACTTTTCCAGGGTGTTTTCGGAAGAGTTGGGTATGTCACCTAAGGATTATCGTGAGAAAAGCGGCTAAAGTGCCAAAATCGTCCGGTAAAAAGACAATAGTGTACGGATGCAAAACAATAGTGTACAGGGCTGAGGTCAGGGACTGCCACTTTTGCATAGTAATCTCATTTCTATGTTCAGGCGACTATTTTCTGTTTTATCACTTGTTCTTTTGTACGCGTTTGCAGCTTCGATAGCAGCTCAAACTACGCTGAATTGCAACGACTTCACTTCCTTCCAAGCGCTTGTCACCGATGACTTCGTGATCGGTTCGGACGTAAGTGAGGTCAAGTTTCGACTTCGGGGCGGAGATGGGGGCAATGCCCGATTAGATGCGTTGGGTTGTGACACACGAGTTAGAGGAGGGACGGGAGCCTTGATCGAGCTAACTTTTCCTGTCTCAAGCAATCCAGCCATCACGAACGCTTTACGCCCTGGCGGCGAGATACGTATTTTTGTAGGCCAGAATGGCGATAATGCCGACCGGGGCTGCACCCCTTCACCCATAGGGGTATATGGTGCTGGTGGCGGTTCTACCGCTATTTTGTACCGCGATAATGCCGTCCCTGCTGGCACTTGGATATTATTGGCTAACGCAGGTGGTGGCGGTGGTGGCGCACGCCCTGTAGCCGGTGTATTCAGGACGGGCAGAGAAGGTCTAACGGGTATCAATGGAGGAAATTCCGGCAATGCCAATGGCGGGGTCAATGGTGCGTGTCCGCAAAAAACCAATAATGCGGGCCCTGGTGGTTCGATACTGTGTGCCAACACCGAAGATGAGGAAGGAAAGAGCATGACCACCGCAATAATAGGGCAGATAGCATCGGGTGACTTGGAGGTTATCTTACGACCAAGCAGTTTTGCTACTTCAACCGGAGGAACTAGAAACTTTCGCGCTACCGGAGGAGATGGTTACACTGGCGGCGGGGCCGGTAATACCGCTGGCGGCGGCGGTGGTGGATTTTCTGGTGGCGCCGCTGCCAATACCTTTAGTGGCGGTGGCGGCGGTAGCTACGTGACCAGCTTACGCGGCGTGCGAGCAGTCAGTTTAACGGCCGGCGTAAACGGCGGCACCCCCAATCTACCCCGAGATGGCTTTGTCAGTATCGACACGAGAGCCCTTCCTGCTCAGGCCGTGTGCCCGGCCAGCGTGACCGCAGCAGTAGATGCCAACGGAGAAGCCACTATCGACCCCGAAGTATTGTTCGAGCTATCCTCTACCGTCCCCTGCGACGCTACGACTACACTTTTTTATATCGACAATGAGTTTCCCATACCATTCGATTTGGAGCAAGCGAATTTCACGTTTAATTGCACGAACTCGGGCCAGATTGGGAATCTTCGCTACATTATTCAAGATACCGACGGAACGATTCTGGACGAATGTACCTCGCCTTTCACGCTAGTCGACAACATTCCCCCGGTAATGAACTGCCTAGGTACTAGTGTCAACCTAGGCCCCCAAGGCATGGCCACCATCACCCCCGCAGATATCGATAATGGCTCCACCGATAACTGTAGCATTACCAGTTTTAGCCTGTCCGAAACTACCTTCGATGCGAATGACGTGGGGGTCAATGTGGTTACTTTACAAGCTTTCGATGGTGCCGGTAATTCCAACTCTTGTACCGTCAACGTCAACGTCCAATTGTGCCCCGATATAGGAAACCTGAGCGGACCTGATGTTTACTGCCCGGGCTTCAATGCCGATTTTTCGGTGACCGGCTTAGCCAACATGGCGGCGACCGTCAATCAGGACCGTGATTATGGCATCCGTTTGGTGGCCTTTCCGGGCAACGCTATCCCCGCCGACCCTTACACCGGCGGCATCCCGATAGATGCCCTTTCCTTCGGCCAGCTTACCAACGGAGGAACGACGGCGGATTTCACGGCTGGAAATAGCCTGGCCGTAGGCAACTACGTGGTGTGTGCCATCCTAACACCCGTTCCACCAGCCAGCGTTTGCCGACCGGTGCGGGCCATCAATCTGACCGTGGGCGACGTGGAGGCTCCTGTACCGAATGGCTTTATCGCCAGCGAGCTGGAAGAAGTGCAAAAGGTAGCTGCCAACGACGGTGAACAAAGTGACGTATTCGGGGTCGATGTCGACATTTACGATGATGTCGCCATTTCAGGTGCCTTTGGCGATGGGGACAACGGCATAGGTTCGGGCAGTGCGTACATCTTCCGAAATGACGGGACGAACTGGACCCAGGAGCAAAAACTAACCGCCAGCGACGGGGCTATGCTCGATCGTTTCGGATCAAGTGTGGCGATTTGGGGAGATGTGGCCATCGTCGGCGCGCTTCAGGATGGAGATAACGGCAATAGCTCGGGTAGTGTGTACGTCTTTCGCTACGACGGCACCAATTGGGTGGAAGAGCAAAAGCTGCTGGCCGATGATGGTGATATTGGAGACTTCTTTGGAGTCAGCCTGGACGTTGAAAACGATATAATCATCGTGGGGGCCAGCGGTGACGATAGCCAAAGAGGGAGTGCCTACATCTTTCGCTACAATGGCACTGACTGGGTGCAAACTCAAAAACTCATTCCTGCATTTGGTAGTGGTGGTGATCAATTTGGTAGTGGCGTGGTCGTTGCCGACGAAGTAGCCATAGTGGGCGCAATCGGAGACGGTAGCTTTCGAGGAGCAACTTACGTATACCGCTTCAACGGGAGTAGTTATGTTCAGGCCCAGAAATTAATCCCGTTTGATGGAGTGGCCGATGATCGCTTTGGAAACGACATTTCTCTTGCAAACGATGTTTTAGTACTCGGAGCCCAGGACGATGATACCGCGACTGGCGGTGCATATGTTTATCGTCGATCTGGCAACTCTTGGGGGTTTGAACAGAAATTGGTTGCCAATGATGCTAGCGTTGGGGATCGTTTTGGTAGCGGTGTATCTGTCGGCGGCGATTTGATCGTAGTCGGAGCGGCTAATAGTCTCAATGGTCGGGGCAGCATCTACGCTTTCAATTTTGATGGGTCCGCTTGGTCTCAATCGGAAAAGATAACGGCCAGCGATGGGCAAGAGGACGATGCCTTTGGACTAAGTGTCAGTCTATTCGATAATTCCTTGATGGTGGGTGCACCTGGAGACGATATTTCGGTGGGTAGTGCCTACTTTTTCGAGGCGATCTACCGGTTACTGGCCGTCAATGCATCTTGTAACCAAATACCCTCGCCACTAGCAGGAATGGATAATTGCACTTCCGACGGAAACATCCAAGTGGTGATCGATCCCCCTGGCCCGCTTACGATTAATGGCTCTAACGAGGTAACCTACAAGCTCACTGATGCGCTAGGAAACACCAGCACCGCCCGCCAGGAATTCCTTGTGACGGGCTGCCCAATCTGCCCCAGCATCGGAGGACTTACGGGGCCGGCGATCAGCTGCCCCGGCGATGATGCTACTTTTATGGCCACGGGCCTGATCGCCATGGCCCAGGCTGAAAACAACGATCAGGACTACGGCATTCGCTTCGTGGCCTTCCCAAGTGATATGCTACCTGCTGACCCTTACGTGGGCGGTACCGACTTGGGTACGGTTCCGTTTTCCGCTTTAACCAACGGCAATTCGGAAGCTAGCCTAACCGCTGGAAGTACCTTAGCCGCTGGTAATTTCACAATTTTTGCAGTACTAGCACCCACTCCCAGCAGTGCAGGCTGCCGACCTGTGCAGTCTACAGAAATAATAATCGGTGATGTAGAAGCTCCCGTCCCCGACGGTTTTTTTGCCATCGAATGGGAGGAAACCCAAAAAGTAGTAGCCGATGACGGGGCTCAGGGAGATTTGTTTGGTGCAGCCGTGGCCGTTTCTGGAGATGTAGCCATTGCAACGGCCTTCGCGGATGGGGACAATGGAACAACCTCCGGCAGTGCCTACATTTTCCGCAACGACGGTAGCAGTTGGAACCAAGAGCAAAAGCTGATTGCCAGCGATGGCGAGCCGTTCGAGCAATTTGGCTTCAGCGCTGCTATTTCGAGAGATGTCGCTCTTGTGGGGGCTTTTCAGGATGATGACAATGGCAATGGGTCAGGCAGTGCTTATGTCTTTCGCTACGATGGAAACGATTGGGTTGAAGAACAGAAATTATTACCCACCGATGGTGCTATGAACGACGCATTTGGTGTCAGAGTCGCCTTGCTCGGCGACCTGGCCCTGGTGGGGGCTTTTGGCGATGATAACGGTACTGGTAGCGCATACGTTTTTCGCTTTGACGGCAGCAGCTGGGTCGAGGAACAAAAGCTGACAGCACTAGATCAGGCTACGAGCGACCGATTTGGCTGGAGTGTAGCCCTCGCCGAAAATACGGCTATAGTAGGAGCCTTTGGCGATGAAAGTGAACGAGGAGCTGCTTATTTCTTCCGCTTCGACGGGAGTAGCTGGAACCAAGAACAAAAACTGACCGCCAATGATGGTGTTACCGGTGATCGACTTGGCTTTTCCGTCGCCATTGCTGATGATGTCATTGTGGTCGGGGCCGAAGAAGACGATACCGCCACTGGCAGTGCCTACGTTTACCGCTTTAATGGTGCAAACTGGGTGCAGGAACAAAAACTGACCGCCATTAACGGCAGCATCGGCAATCGTTTTGGAACCAGCGTGGCCATTCAGGGCGATCAAATTATTTCTGGGGCCATTTCCAGGGCCAATGGGCGGGGTAGTGTTTACGTATTTTCCCGATTGGGCACAAACTGGTTTCAGACCCAGGAAATCATCGCTAGCGACGGTGCGAGCAGCGATAATTTTGGCGGAAGTATATCCTTGTCTGGAGAAACACTTTTAGCGGGTGCGCTCGGAGATGACTCCGGTATGGGCGGTGCTTATTTCTTCGAATCCTTCTTTCGGATGCCCAACGTCGATCAGTTTTTCTGCAAGCAAACGCCCACCTTGCTAACTGGAACCGATAACTGCTCGGACGCAAGTACCATCGTGGTCACCGCCGACCCCCCCGGGCCGATTACCGAAAACGGCGATATCGAAATCACCTTCACCTTAACCGACGAAGCCGGTAATTCCAGTATCGCCCGCCAGGGATTTTTCGTAAATGACTGTATAGTTTGCCCCACTCTTGGAGCTATTAACAACCCTTCTATCAGCTGCCCGGGAGACGATGCTACCTTCACCGTCACGGGCCTAACCAACATGGCCGAGGCAGATAACAATATTCTGGATTTCGGTCTCCGATTTGTGGCGTTTTCTGGCACCGTGCCACCTGCCGATCCTTATGTTGGCAGTGACTTTGATTTGGGGAGCGTACCCTTCGTTTCCTTGACGAATGGTAATACGGAAGCCGCCATCAGCACGGGTAGTATTCTACCTCCTGGCAGCTACACCATCTACACTCTCCTGAATCCAGCCCCAGCTGACATGAGCTGCCGCCCTGTGGCATCCACCCAATTAATTATCGGTGATATTGAAGCCCCGGTACCCACTAGCTTTGTGGGCATAGAGTGGGAGGAAGTACAGGAAATAGTCGCCGGTGATCAAGCAGCCTTTGATGTTTTCGGAACTAGCGTATCCATTTTCGGTGACGTGGCCATCGTGGGCGCCAGCGGTAATGACGACAATGGTTCTGGCTCCGGTAGTGCTTACGTCTTCCGTTTTGACGGTACGAGTTGGACGCAGGAGGCTAAACTAGTCGCCAGCGACGGAGCTGATTCGGATGAATTTGGTAGCTCGGTCTCCATCTTCGGTGACTTGGCCGTAGTAGGTGCCTTTGGAGACGGCGACAATGGGTTTTCCTCGGGTAGTGCCTATGTTTTTGGCTTCGACGGTACCAACTGGAGCCAGCTACAGAAACTAACCGCCAGCGACGGTACCAACGGCGATCAGTTTGGCGCAAGCGTAGACATCTACGGCAATACTATCGTCATCGGATCGGCCCGCAACGACAACCAAACAGGAGCGGCCTACGTCTTCGGCTACGATGGGGTAAGCTGGACGGAAGTACAAAAACTAACGGCCACTGATGCCACCGTTAGTGATGAGTTTGGCCAGAGCGTATCCATAGAAGAAAACCTGATCGTAGTTGGGGCCTCCGGTGATGGCGCGCTAAGGGGTAGTGCCTACATTTTCCGTTTCGATGGCAGCAATTGGGTCCAAGAGCAGAAAATAGTGGCCAGTGACGGTGCAAACCTACACCAATTTGGCTTTAGTGTAGACCAGTCCGGTGACGTAGTGCTAGTGGGCGCCGTGAGTAAAAACAATTTCACGGGCGGAGCCTACGTCTACCGCTTCGACGGAACGACCTGGAATGAAGAACAAATCCTGGAAGCCAGCGATGGGGAAGACGATGATCAGTACGGGTGGAGGGTAGCCCTTCGCGGCGATGTAGCCTTGGTGGGTGCCGTAGCCGATGATAGTGGTAGGGGTAGTGCCTACGTTTATCGCTTTGATGGTACGAACTGGGGGGCAGAAACAAAGCTGACCGCCAGCAACCGTATGTTTGATGATCAATTCGGGCGGAGCGTTGCCTTGGGTGACAACACCATTTTAATCGGTGCGCGGGGCGTCGACCTCTTCACGGGTAGTGCTTACTTCTTGGACGGTACTTACGTATTACCTACGGTAGACCCATTCTCCTGCAATTCAGTGCCGCCCGTGCCCACCGCTACCGACAACTGCTCCGCGCCCGATGATCTGATCATTACCGCCGATCCAGCTGGGCCAATTACGGTAGAGGGCACTACCGATGTCACCTACACCTTTACGGATGAGGCGGGGAATAGCAGTACAGCAACCCAAGAATTTGTAGTAAATACTTGCTTCAACTGTCCAGTTATTGCAGATATTTCCGGTCCTGCCTCAATATGTAAAAATAAAACTAACGAATTTCAAGTATCAGGCCTAATCGGTTTTTCACAGGCCGAAAATTTAGATCAAGATTTTGGACTTCAATTAGTTGCCCATCCTGGAGAAGTGCCGCCCAGTGACCCATACATGGATGGTATAGTTCTGGATGAGGCCAGTTTCTCAGAAATAATTAACGGTATGGTTATTTTAGACTTCACAGGTGGAGACCTATTACCTGCCGGAGTATATACCATTTCTGCCATATTAAATCCAGTACCTGATAATTCAGACTGCCGACCCGTGGCTAGTGCTACTTTGCAAATATTAAAAGTCGATTGTGGCAACTTTTTTTGGAATGGGAATTGATCCAAATTTCTGCTTTCCGACTCTTAATTGTCCAATCGTTCAATATGCGCATTAAGTGCTCCTGAGTCGCCATTGTATTCTACGACAGTTATATAACCCGACCTGCATGGAAAAAGCCATACACCATCTGAATCAGGCTCGAATAACATTTTTTCTTGCTTCATTTCGCCATCGGTAACTGTGGCGATATAGACAGAAGCTTGTCTCCCATCGGCTTTGAATTCCTTTCTGCCAGCAAAAAATGCGACTATCAGTGCGTCGGTCTCTTGATGTATCATCGACATATCCATGCCCCCTTCAACAGCCTCTTTAGCTGCTATCAGTTCCTTTCTTGCCATTGAGAAACCACCATTGAGGGTAGTGGCAAG